>NZ_JBFUIP010000027.1:0-44914 GCF_056401815.1 Aminobacter sp. P4_D5
CTTGCGAACCTCGTCGGAAACGGGTTCCGAAAGCRCTACGTGTGGTTCTGACTTCATTCGGCGAACTCCCTGAGGATGAGTCCTACCGAGGCACCGACTGAAAGGAAATGCCTTGAAATGGCAGTCTACGGCAAAATTTATCTATGCAGGGAAAAGAACTTGGTTCGGAGGGCTAAGGTGCCGCCTAAAATAGAAAGACCGGGGAATCCCCACTCCCCGGTCTTTCCGATGCCCGTCACCCCGACTTAAATCCAGCTGGCAGCAGCATATGCGGCGACCAAAACCAATGTCATGAAATTCCCTTCGACAAGCGTCTGCATATTAGCAGCCGCTTTCGTTGCGGGGTATGATTTGCACCTCCGATTGCGGTTTACGAAGCGCGTTTCACGGCGCAGGTGAGACAATTGCGCAACAGAATTGCCGCAACGTCACCTAAACCCGATGTAAAAATGCGACCGGCGCTCATGCAGCTCAAAAGCCGCTCGCCTCGTTGGTGACCACGATTCGCGTCTTGCTCGGCCCAACTTCCCTGACCAGCGCGTAGAATTCGGCGGCGTTCGCGATCTGAAGCCGTACGCAGCCATGCGATGCCGGGCGGCCAAGTTGCCTTACGAAAGCTGTGCCGTGGATGGCGTAGCCGCCATTGTAGAAAACCGAATAGGGCATCGGCGAGTTTTCATACTTGCTTGAGTACCACATGAGATTCAGGCGTTTGGGTCGCCAACTGCCGCGCGGGGTGACATAGCCCTTGCGCGCCGTCGACACGGACCACTGGTGGAGTACCCGCCCATCCATGCTGACGGTCATTGTCTGGGTCGAGATATTGACCTTGGCGACAAGAACGTCGGCGAATGCCGGTTCGGCAAGTGCAGCCAAGGCCAAGGTGGCAGCGACGAAGAGCGCTTTGGACATTTTCCCTACACTCCGCGATCCGGCATTTTATGCCGCTCAAGCCGAGATGGGACCCTGAAAAAGCTGTACCGCCAGTAAATTGAACGTGTAAGCCGAACCGCAGCAGGGGGCACTACCCAGGATGGAAACGACACCCTTCGCCACCTTTTAGGTGGCCCAAACCAGCCTCCCGCATCGCCCACTGTGGCCCAGTTGACACGACCGGTATTGGGCATAGGCTCGCCCGTGCAGCTGGAGTCAGGTTCCATGGTGCTCCAGTCGGATAACGTGCGGCCACAGCGGACCGTTGCCCGGAGGATCTGAAAAATGCAACAATCCCAACATTTTAGCGGAATGAGCAGGCGAAACCTGCTGTCGTTGATCGGCCTGACTGCCGGTACAGCGGCGATGTATCAGGCGATGACCAGTCTCGGCCTCGCGGTTGAGTCCGGATACAAGGGACCGGTCAAACTGGAGGGCGATCCGAAGGGCGCCACCGTGTTGATTTTGGGTGCGGGCCTGGCCGGCATGACTGCGGCACTTGAGCTTCGCCAAGTCGGATACAAGGTAAAGATCCTCGAATACAACAAGCGATCCGGCGGACGAAACTGGACGCTGCGCGGCGGCGACACCTATACCGAGCTTGGTGGCGCGACGCAGAAATGCGAGTTCGACGAAGGCCTCTACATCAATCCGGGACCGTGGCGCATCCCCTACCATCACAACGGGCTTCTGGCTTATTGCAAGCGTCTTGGGGTCAAACTGGAGCCATTCCAGCAGCTCAATCACAATGCCTTCCTACATTCGTCCAAGGCGTTCGGCGGCAAGCCGCAGCGTGTCCGCGACATCAAGATCGATTTCCAGGGCCATATCTCTGAACTGCTCGCCAAGGTCGCTCATACCGGCAAGCTCGAAGGCGGCGTGACCAAGGAAGACCAGGAGATGCTGGTCGAAGCACTGCGCTCCTGGGGCGCGCTCGACAAGGACTATGCTTACACAAAGAGCATAGCGACCTCCGAATTCCGCGGCTTTGCCAAGGATCCCGGCGGCGGACTGGGCGCGGCGCCAATTCCGAGCGATCCTATTGCCCTGACAGACATATTGAACTCGCGCCTATGGGGCAGTCTCGCTAACTTTGCTCTCTACGAGTTCCAGACGACCATGTTCCAGCCGGTCGGCGGCATCGACATGATCGGCAAGGCATTCACCAAGGAAGTCGGCGACCTCATCACCTACAACTCCAAGGTCTCCAAGATCCATCAGGACGAAAAGGGCGTCACCGTCACTTACGAGGACGTGACCAACCCCGGCGCGATGAAGGAAGAAAAAGCCGACTGGTGCGTCTGCACCATTCCACTGACCATTCTCAGCCAGATCGAGATCAATGTCGGCGCCCCGATGCAGGCGGCGATCGAAGCGGTGCCCTACGCCTCGTCGGTCAAGGTCGGCCTTCAGTTCAAGCGCCGTTTCTGKGAACAGGACGAACTAATCTTCGGCGGCGTCAGCTATACCGACCTGCCGATTGCCCAGATTTCGTATCCGAGCACCAGCTTCAACACCGACGGCAAGGGCGTGCTGCTCGGCGCCTACACCTGGAACGGACCGCACTCCTACGAATTCACCTCGATGGCGCCGGAAGAACGCGTCAAGCGTGCCGTCGAGTATGGCTCGCAGATCCATCCGCAATACAAGGACGAGTTCGAAAACGGCATCTCCATGGCCTGGCACCGCTCGCCCTTCACGCTCGGATGCGCCGGCGACTGGACCGATGAGGCGCGCAAGGAGCATTACGACAATCTCTGCCAGATCGATGGTCGCATCGTGCTTGCCGGCGAGCACGCCTCCTACATCCCGGCGTGGATGGAGGGCGCGATCCTGTCGTCGCTCGATGCGATCACCAGGCTGCATCAACGCGTCGTGGCGGGATGATGGCGATGTCCGTTCATCCCTCAACCTTCGTTTTCGCAAGGATGTCGACATGACCCAGCAATCCAGGCGCTCACTCGGCCTTCTGGCCGCCACCGCCTTCTTCACTGCCTTCACCGCAGCGAGCGCCCTCGCCGATTCGGCGGGTGTCACCTTCAGCTCCGGCGACAACTTCACTGAAAAGACTGGCCAGGAGCTCTATGCCAACGTCTGCCAGGCCTGTCACATGGACAAAGGGCAAGGCGCAGTTGGTGCTGGCAAATATCCGGCACTGGCCAAGAACGCGAACCTGGAATCCGGCGGTTATCCCATCTACGTCATCGTGCATGGCCAAAAAGGCATGCCGCCCGTCGGCAGCATGATGAGCGACGACCAGGTCGCCGCGGTGGTCAATTATGTCAGGACCAATTTCGGCAACGACTACAAGGATGCGGTCACGGCTGAAGAGGTCGCGGGCGCACGCTGACACATCCTCGCCGAAGTTGGATGGCGATGATGTGCGAATCCAACAGGTTGGAGCGATTGCTCTAGCAACCGGAGCAGCCGGCACACTTTGCCGGCTGCTCCAATTCCACGCGGCAATGAAGGAGCAAGAAATGACAAAGATGCGGGTTGGCGCCGCCACGCTTGTGGCCGGCCTTTTCCTCACTGGCAGCGCGATGGCCCAAGACGTCGTGCGCCACAAGATCCCGAATTCCGATTTCCCGATCGCCCAGGCCGTTGAAGTGCCGGCTGGCAAGACGACGATCTATGTCAGCGGCGCAGTGCCTTCGGTCGTCGATGAAAAAGCCGAAAAGGGCAGCCTTGCGGCCTATGGCAACACCAAGGCCCAGACGGAAACGGTGTTCAAGTCGATCGAAAAGACGCTCGAGGGTCTCGGCCTCAAGATGGGCGACGTGATCAAGATGCAGGTCTTCCTCGTTGGCGATCCCGAAAAGGGCGGCAAGATGGATTTCGGCGGCTTCATGGAGGGCTACACGCAGTTCTTCGGCACCAAGGAGCAGCCAAACCTGCCGTCGCGTTCGGTGATGCAGGTTGCCGGCCTTGCCGCTCCAGGCTGGCTTGTCGAAATCGAAGTCACCGCCGTTCGACCCTGAACGAAACGGTTTTCGCAGGCTGCTCGGCATCGGGCGGCCTGCGCGCTCGACACGGCTGGACGGATGCGCAAGACTGCCGAGGATCCGGGACAGAAGTGAAACGTGTCGACCGCATGTATGACAAGCTTTTCAAGACCATAGACGACCGGCGTGAAGAACTGGCCGAATTAACGGCACAGCTGATCCGCTTCCCGACAATCAATCCGCCGGGGGATGCATATCGCCCCTGCGCCGAGTTCCTTGGCGACCGCTTGGCCAAGCGCGGTTTTGGGGTCGAATACATCCGCGCCGAGGGCACGCCTGGCGACACGGAGCGATATCCGCGTATCAATGTCGTCGCCCGATTCGACGGCAGGTCTCGCGGCCAGACGGTGCATTTCAACTCCCATATCGATGTCGTCGAAGCCGGCGAAGGCTGGTCCGTCGATCCATTCGCCGGCGTCATCCGCGACGGCCGCGTCTATGGGCGTGGCGCCTGCGACATGAAGGGCGGGCTCGCCGCCTCGATCATCGCGGCCGAAGCCTTCATGGACGTAAACCCGGACTTTCCCGGTGCCATCGAGATTTCAGGCACCGTCGACGAGGAATCCGGCGGTTTCGGCGGCGTCGCTTATCTCGCCGGCAAGGGCTATTTCTCAAAACCCAAGGTCGACCACGTCATCATCCCCGAACCGCTGAACAAGGATCGCATCTGCCTGGGCCATCGCGGCGTCTGGTGGGCCGAGATTGAGACCAAGGGCGAGATCGCGCACGGCTCGATGCCCTTCCTCGGCGATTGTGCGGTCCGCCACATGGGCGCGGTGCTGGAAGCCTTCGAGCAAGAGCTGTTTCCCGCGCTCGACCGCAAGACGACACGCATGCCGGTGGTGCCCGAAGGCGCGCGGCGATCGACGATGAACATCAATTCGATCCATGGCGGCCAGACCGACGACTTCCGCCCCGGCCTGCCCTCGCCCAACGTGCCCGATTCGTGCCGGCTGACCATCGATCGCCGCTTCCTGCTTGAAGAAAACATTCTTGACGTGAAGGGCGAGGTCACCAGCATTCTCGAGCGCCTGAAACGCGAACGTAAAAAATTCGACTACGAAATCCGTGACATCATGGAGGTGCAGCCGCTGATGACCGAGCGCGACGCACCTGTTGCGTCGGCCATTGCCAGGGGCATCCGCGAAATTTTCGACAAGGAGCCGGAATATGTCATCTCGCCCGGCACCTACGACCAGAAACATGTCGCCCGTATCGGCCATTTGTACGATTGCATTGCCTACGGCCCCGGTATTCTCGACCTCGCCCACAGGCCCGACGAGTGGGTGGGCATCGACGACATGGTGCAATCGGCAAAGGTCATGGCCATCGGCCTCGACATATTGCTACGGGGCCAGTTCAACGGCTGAATGGGCAAGCAAAGCTTGCTCGTTCGACCAGGAAATTCATTTCAGCAGCGCCGCTGCAATTGCAACAAACTTGATTTACTCGGCCGGAAAATCGCGCTTCTATCCGGCCGGTCGAAGTTGAGCGGGGAGATTTGAGCATGAAGCAGTGGAAAACCATCCTGGCAGCCGCAGCGTTTGCCTTGGCGTCGAGCACCGCCGCTATGGCCGCCCGCACTGATCTGGTGCTTGGCATGCCGTTGGAACCGCCTCATCTCGACCCGACAGCGGGTGCCGCAGCCGCCATCGACGAAATCCTTTATGCCAATGTCTTCGAGGGCCTGACCCGGATCGGCTCACGTGGCGAAGTACTGCCCGACCTCGCCCAGAGTTGGACCATTTCCGACGACGGCAAGACCTATACGTTCAAGCTACACACCGGCGTGAAGTTCCACGACGGGACCGACTTCGACGCTTCGGACGTGCAATTCTCGCTCAACCGCGCGCGCGGCGAAAACTCGGTCAATGCGCAAAAGGGCCTGTTTGCGGCAATCGACACCGTGGAAGTCGTCGACCCGACCACCGTCAAGGTGACTCTCAAAAACCCGCTCGGCTCGTTCCTCTACAATCTCGGCTGGGGCGACGCGGTGATGGTGGCGCCAGAGACCGCCGACACCAACAAGGCAAGCCCCATCGGCACGGGCCCGTTCAAGTTCCAGAACTGGGCCAAGGGCTCGTCGATCACGCTGGTCAAGGCCGATGGTTACTGGGGCGATCCTATTGCGCTCGACAAGGCCGAGTTCCGCATCATCCCCGATGCGGCCGCAGCGATCCCTGCTTTGCTATCCGGCGACGTCCAGGCGCTGCCCAATTTCGCGCTCGGCGACGCGCTCGCCCAGGTCAAGGCCGATGCGCGCTTCAAGGTCGTCATCGGCACGACCGAAGGCGAGACCGTTCTTGCGACCAACAACAAGCGCCCACCCTTCGACAATCTCAAGGTGCGTCAGGCGATCGCGCACGCTATCGACCGCAAGGCGCTCATCGATGGAGCGACAGGTGGCCTCGGGACGCCCATCGGTTCGCATTTTGCGCCCCACAATCCGGCCTATGTCGATCTGACCGGCACATATCCGCATGATATCGCCAAGGCCAAGGAGCTGCTCAAGGAGGCGGGCCTTCCCGACGGCTTCAAGGCGACACTGAAGCTTCCGCCGGTCGGCTATGCTCGCCAGGGTGGCGAGATCATTGCTTCGCAGTTGCGCGAGATCGGCATCGACTTGCAGATCATTCCGGTCGAATGGGCCGATTGGCTGAAGCAGGTATTCACCGACAAGGACTACGACCTGTCGATCGTCTCGCACACGGAGCCCAACGACATCGATATCTATGCCCGCAAGGACTACTATTTCAATTACGACAACCCGGCCTTCAACAAGCTGATCGACGAGCTCAACCTGACCTCGGACGAGGCCAAGCGTGCCGAGCTTTACAAGCAGGCGCAGAAGATCCTTGCCGACGATGCCGTCAACGGCTTCCTGTTTGAGCTGCCGAAGGTCGGCATATGGGACGCCAAGGTCGAGGGCCTATGGGAAAATTCGCCCATCCAGGCCAACGACCTGACCAAGGTAAAATGGGCGGACTAACGCAATAGTATCCGAGAATTTTGCATGTTCCGTTCCGCAAATCGGCTCCGATTTACGAGAACATGCAACAGTTCTGTGAACTGCGCCGCTCCGCAACTCCTACGAGCTTTCGGAGCGGCATTTTCTCGGGCAGTTTGCGTTCGATGACGGCCTATTTGCTTAAACGCCTGCTGATCGGAATGGCGACCCTCGTGGTCGCTTCGGTCGTGGTGTTTTTGATGCTCGACGTTGTCCCCGGCGATCCGGCGCGGCTGATGCTGGGCATGAATGCCAGTGACGCCCAGGTCGAACTGCTGCGCGACCAGATGGGGCTCAACCAGCCATTGATCCTACGCTATATCAACTGGGCCGGTGGCTTGCTGTCGCTCGATTTCGGAAAGTCCTACACCTACTCCGTGCCGGTGATCGACCTGATCAAGGAGCGCTTGGTCGTCTCCTTTCCGCTCGCCATCATTGCCCTCACCCTGTCCACGCTGATCGCCATTCCCGTCGGGCTGTTTTCCGCGGCGCGTCGCGGCAAGGCCGCAGACACCGCCGCCATGGCCGTGGCACAGGTCGGCGTGGCGATGCCCAACTTCTGGTTCGCGCTGCTGCTCGTCTACGTCTTCGCCGTCTGGCTCAGGCTGGTGCCAGCCGGCGGCTTTCCTGGGTGGAGCAACGGTATCTGGCCCGCACTCAAGGCGCTGATCCTGCCTGCTTTGGCCCTTGCCCTGCCGCAGGCGGCCATTCTCGCGCGCGTCACGCGTGCCGCGCTGATCGAGGTCTTGAGCGAAGACTATATCCGCACGGCCCGCGCCAAGGGCATGCCGATGCGCGCGGTGCTGTGGCGACACGCGCTGCGCAACGCCATGATCCCGGTGCTCACCATCATGGGCCTGCAATTTGCCTTTCTGCTCGCAGGCACCATCATCATCGAAAACGTCTTCTACCTGCCCGGCCTCGGCCGCCTGGTTTTCCAGGCGATCACCCAACGCGACCTGATCGTGGTTGAAAGCGTGGTCATGCTGCTCGTGGCAGCCGTGGTCGTGGTCAACCTGATCGTCGATCTTTCCTATGCGGTTGTCGATCCGCGCCTGAGGACGCGGTTATGAGCGGTACTGCCCCGCACAGCGAAGAGACCTTCGTCGGCCGAGCGCTGACCAACCGCTCCTTCGTCATCGGACTGCTTTTCACCTTGGTCGTTGCCACCATGGCGCTGGTGTCATTCTTCTGGACACCCTTTGACGTCACTAGGCTGATCGTCGCCGACCGGATGCAACCACCATCCGCCGCGCACTGGTTCGGCACCGACCATTTCGGCCGCGATGTGATGTCGATGATCATGCTCGGCGCGCGCAACTCGATTGCCGTGGCTTTGGTCGCGGTCGTCATCGGCATGGGCATCGGTGTGCCGCTCGGCTGCTGGGCTGCTGCGCGTGGTGGGTGGGTCGACGAGGCGCTGATGCGCTTCAACGACCTCGTCTTTGCTTTTCCCGCCCTGCTGTCTGCGATCATGATCACGGCGGTCTTCGGCCCCAGCGCGATCAACGCCATCATCGCAATCGGCATCTTCAATATTCCGGTCTTTGCGCGTGTCGCCCGCGCCGGCGCATTGTCGATCTGGCCACGCGAATACATTTTGGCTGCCCGAGCTGCGGGCAAGAACAAGACACGCATCACCATCGAACACATCCTTCCCAACATCGCCAACCTGCTGGTGGTGCAAGGCACCATCCAGTTCGCGCTCGGCATCCTTGCCGAAGCTGCCCYGTCTTATGTCGGGCTTGGTACGCAGCCGCCGATGCCGAGTTGGGGGCGCATGCTGTTCGATGCACAGACGCTGATGATGGTCGCCCCCTGGCTCGCTCTCTTCCCCGGCTGCGCCATCCTGCTCACTGTCTTAGGCCTCAACCTGCTTGGCGACGGCATCTCCGACATCTTCGATCCGCGCGCGAGGCGCCGGACATGAGCCTGCTTGCGATCGAAAAACTGTCGCTCAAGATCGGCAGCCTGCCGATCCTCAGGGATATCGACCTGTCGATTGCTTCGGGCGAAGTGATGGGGCTGGTTGGCGAATCCGGCTCCGGCAAGTCGATGACGGCACTGGCCATCATGCAGCTTGCGCCCGCCTCCGCACGGGCGAAGGGCCGTATCACCTTCGATGGCATCGATATCCTCGGCGCATCCGAACGGCAGATGTGCGCACTGCGCGGCGACGACATAGGCATTATCTTCCAGGAGCCGATGACTGCGCTGAACCCGGTCAAGACCATCGGCGAGCAGGTTGCCGAAGGCATCCGCTGGCACACCAGGGCCAGCCGCGCCGAGGCGGAGGAACGCGCCAGGAAAATCCTCGACCGGGTTGGCCTGCCCGAGCAGAAATTCGCGCTGTCGCGTTATCCGCACGAACTGTCAGGCGGCCAGCGCCAGCGCGTGGCAATCGCCATTGCCTGCGCGCTGAAGCCCAAGCTGTTGATCGCCGATGAGCCGACCACAGCGCTCGACGTCGTGCTGCAGGCCCAGATTCTCGACCTGCTGAAGGAATTGGTCAGCGAAAACAAGATGAGCCTGCTGTTCATCTCGCACGATCTCGCCGTGGTGACCGAGATGGCCGACAGGATCACCATCCTGCGCCAGGGCGCGGTCATAGCGACCGGCGACACCGCACGCACGCTGTCGGAAGCCACTCACCCCTACACGCGCCAGCTAGCACTTGCGTCCACCCATGTGCCAGCGCGGGTGAAGCCGCATGTCGAGGATGCGGATGCTGAAAATCTGCTCGAAGTGTCCAACATCACGCGTGACTATCCGGGCCGGCGCAGGTCGCTGTTCTCCAAGCCAGAACCGGTCCGGGCGGTGGACAATGTCTCGCTGGCGATGAAACCTGGCGCGTCGGTGGCACTCGTCGGGCGCTCCGGCTGCGGAAAATCCACCCTCGCCCGTATGATCCTGGCGCTCGACACGCCGACTTCGGGCGCCATCAAGTTTCGCGGCATGAACATCACGGGACGCAGCGAGGCCGACCTCAAGCCCGCCCGCCGCAACATGCAGGTGGTGTTCCAGGATCCCTATGGCTCGTTTGATCCGCGACATACGGTAGAGCGGCTGGTCGCCGAGCCGCTGCATCTGCTGGAAAGGCGCCCCGATGCCAAGGAACGCCGCAACATGGTGGCCCGCGCGCTCCATGAGGTCGGCCTCAGCCGTTCCGACATGGAGAAATACCCGCACGAATTCTCCGGCGGCCAACGCCAGCGCCTGTCCATCGCCCGCGCGATCATCACCCGCCCCAAACTCGTCGTCGCAGACGAGCCGGTCTCAGCCCTGGACGTGTCGATCCGCGCCCAGATCCTCGACCTGTTCGCCGAACTCAACCACAAGCTTGGCGTCGCTTATCTGTTCATCACCCATGATCTGACCGTCGCCCGCGCCATCACCGATGACGTGCTGGTCATGCATGAGGGCCGGATTGTCGAACGCGGCAAGACAGCTCAGGTGCTCGACCAGCCGTCGTCAGAAGCCGCGCAAGCGCTGGTGTCGGCAGCACCCGACCTGCACCGGGCGATTGCCCGGCGGATGCAGGAACAGGGGTGAGCAGCCGGTTTGCCAGAATTACGTCGTCGGCTTCACCACATCGACCGGGCTGATGCCAAGCAAGTCGAGCGTTCGGCGCAGGAGCTTCACTTCGTTTTCCGCCAGATGGGCGTCGGCCTTGGCGATATCGGCCATGTGGCGCGCGAGTTGCTTGCGCCGCTCAATATCAAGGTCGTGAAACATCGCAACCGCCTGCGAGCCGTTGGTTTCGTAACCGAACTCATTGAGGTATTCGACAACGGCATCGACACTGCCCTCGGCGATACCGAATGCTTCGGTGCAGATCCGGCGAAAGACAGCCATCTCGCTCTCGCTCGCAACGCCATCAGCCAGGATCATGCGAAACAGCAGCAAAAGCTCCGCCGACAGGACCGGATCGTCGGCGACCTTGCGCACACCGGGGTCGCCCTCGAACATATTACGAATCTGGGCCAGCAATCCTGTCGCCATGCGAATCCCTTCCATCGAGCTACCTGCTGTTTCCGATATAGAACAAAGTTGGGCGAAAAACACTTGGCCCAACGGCTAAGCATCTCCTTGCGTGGCGGTGCTATTGCGCAAGCTGGCTCGCTGTGGTCGAAGGCGGCCGATCCCTCCTGTGTGAAGCTTGGCACCGATGTTCGACATTGCCACAGAGACCCTGCTCTTCTTGATTGCCGCGGCGTTCATCGCCGGCTTCATCGATTCCATAGCAGGTGGTGGCGGGCTGATCACCATTCCTGCGCTGCTGCTAGCCGGTCTACCGCCAGTGGAAGCGCTCGGAACCAACAAGCTGCAATCGCTGTTTGGCTCGGGCTCGGCTACAATCAGCTACGCCGCCAAGGGTCATGTCGACCTGAAGAAGCAACTGCCCTCGGCTGCCATGTCCTGCATCGGCTCGGTGTTCGGCGCGTTGTTGGCAACTGTCCTGCCGATCGAAATCCTGCGCACGTTCCTGCCTTTCCTGCTGATCGCGATCGCATTCTATTTCGCCTTCAAGCCGAACATGGACGACGTCAACCGCACTGAACGGCTGTCACCTTTCCTTATCGGGATGACGGTGGTGCCGCTGATCGGCTTTTATGACGGCGTGTTTGGCCCCGGCACCGGCTCGTTCTTCATGCTCGCCTTGGTCACTTTGGCCGGATATGGCGTACTCAAAGCCACAGCGCACACCAAGCTGCTGAACTTTGCCTCCAACATCGGTGCGTTTGGCGTCTTCGCGTTGATCGGTGCCATGGCCTGGAAGATCGGCATCGTGATGGGCATCGCCCAGTTTCTCGGCGCTCGGCTCGGTGCCCATATGGCGATGCGCAACGGCGCCAAGCTGATCAAGCCACTCCTGGTCTGTACCTGCGTCGCACTTGCCATCCGTCTGCTCATCGACCCGACCAACCCGCTGCGGGTAATGATGGGGTTCTGAGCCGGTTTTGACCGCCATTCGCTACGCTGGTAACGTCCGGTTGCCTCAGCGGAGCCAGGACAATGGCAAGCGGCCAACTTTCGGCGGAAACATCGGCTGATCTCGCGGCGCAGTTCGAGATGGTGCGGCGCGCTCCGTCCGCGCTGCTTGCTGGTGCAGTTACCGATCTCATCGGCTTTCGCGAACTTGTTCCTGTCTACAGCCGTCAGACTGAAGCCGCTTCGCTGACGGTCCCTCTGGTCATCAGCTTTGGCGAGCCGTTCGCCATCGGCCTGAGCCGCGCGCCCGGCGACAATGACCGTTTCGCAAGCTTCGCTGCCGGCCTTCACGCCGGGCCGGTGACCATCGATTCCTTCGGCAAATCCTGCTGCGTCCAGGTCAATTTTACCCCGCTTGGCGCTCGCCGCTTCTTCGGCATGCCTATGAGCGAGCTGGCCGATCGCATGGTGCCGTTCGACGAGCTGCTTGGGGCCTCRGGCCACCGATTACGCGAAAGGCTCGGCGAGCAAGCCGATTGGCATGTACGCCTGGATATCGCCGAAAACTTCATCGCCGAGCGTCTGATCAAGGCGGATACCTCATCGGCCGAAATCGGCTGGGCACTTGAAAGAATTGTGGCGAGCGGCGGTCGCGTCCGCATTGCGACCATGGCCACGGAGATCGGCTGGAGCCGCAAGCATCTCGCAGCCCGTTTTGCTGACCAGACCGGCCTGGGTCCCAAGGCGGCCGCACGCATCGTCAGGTTCAATCGCGCCGCAAGCCTGTCGCAACATGCCAATCGCGCAGGTTGGGCCGATATCGCCGCCGCGTGCGGCTATGCCGATCAGGCTCATCTCGTGCGCGAGTTTCGCGAGCTTGCGGGCACTACACCGACGGAGTTTGGCCTCAGTTGACCAGGTAACAATTGTTCAATACGGCCAAGCGGCACTCGGCCACAGTGGGTTATCGTTCAACCGCCCCAAGGAGGTGCCAGATGCCCGCTCCCGAAGCTCCACGCATATTTCCCACATTGCGCTACAAGAATGCCGCCAACATGATCGATTGGCTGTGCGAAGCCTTCGGCTTTGCCGTCCATGCCAAATATATGAACGGCGCTGATGTCGGCCATGCCGAACTCACCCTCGGCTCTTCGATGATCATGATCGGCTCGTCGCGTGCCGACGATTATGGCGCCATCGTCGGCGAACCAGGCCAGAACGGCGGCAAGTCGATCTATGTCGCAGTCGATGACATCGATGCGGTCCATGCTCGCGCCCAAAATGCCGGCGCTACCATCGTCCAGCAACTCACCGACCGCGACTATGGCAGCCGCGAGTTTGTCTGCCGAGACCCCGAGGGCAATGTCTGGTGCTTCGGCACCTACTGGCCAAAGGCTGGCGAACCGGCTGCCTGAGCGTTAGCGCGCGGCGGCGAAAATCGCGTCGCAGTCGAGATGGCGTTCGAGATGATCGGCGATCTCGTCCAGGGCGCGCTCGACTTCGGYGCGATAGTCGATGCCGCCGCCCCTGATGCCAAGGCTTTCGAGGAACCGTCCACGAAAGCCGTTGGCGCTGAAGAGGCCGTGCATATAGGTCCCGAAAACTTTGCCGTCGGCTGAGGTCGCGCCGTCATCGACTCCGTTGATGACGGCGGTCGGCCGTGTGCAGTCGGCCCCCGTCGTCCGCCCCAGGTGGATTTCATAGCCAGACAGAGGCTCGCCATAGCGAACTGAATGCGCCTCGACATTGCGCACGGTCTTTTCCGGCTCCATCACCGTCTCGACATCGAGCAGACCAAGGCCCTCCGCCTCCGTGACGCTGCCTTCGATACCCAGCGGGTCGTGCACGACGCGACCGAGCATCTGGTAGCCGCCGCAGATGCCGACGATATGGCCTCCGCGCCGGCGATGTTCGTCGAGATCGCGGTGCCAGCCGTTTTCACGGAACAGAGCCAAGTCGCCGATTGTCGACTTCGAGCCGGGAATGACCACCAGCCCGGCATCGTCGGGCAACCGCAGCCCGGGAGGCACGAACACCACTTCGACCTGCGGTTCGGCGCGCAGCGGGTCGAGATCGTCGAAATTGGCGATCCGCCCGAGCATCGGCACTGCCACCTTGAGCGCCCGCTTCTCGCCTCCGGCCAACCGTTCGAGGATGACCGAATCTTCCGACGGTAGAAGTGCTGCCTCCTTGAGCCACGGCACGACACCAAAGCAGCGCCAGCCGGTGAAGCGCTCGATCGCGGTGATACCTTCATCGAACAGGCTGGCATCGCCGCGAAACTTATTGATGAGATAGCCGACGATCATGCGCCGGTCTTCTTCCGGCAGGATCAAGTGCGTGCCGGCTACCGATGCGATCACCCCGCCGCGATCGATGTCGCCGACGAGAATTACCGGCACGTCGGCACGGGTGGCAAAGCCCATGTTGGCGATGTCGCGCGGGCGCAGATTGATCTCGGCCGGCGAGCCCGCGCCCTCGACGATGATGAGATCGGCGCCTTCGCCAAGCTTGGCCCACGAATCGAGCACGGCACCCATCAGTTTCGGCTTCAGATCCTGGTAGTCGCGCGCCTTGGCGTGGCCAAAGACCTTGCCCTGAACCACCACCTGGCTGCCGATGTCGCTTTGCGGCTTGAGCAGCACCGGGTTCATGTGGATCGACGGCTTTACCCCGCAGGCGATCGCCTGCAACCATTGCGCGCGACCGATCTCGCCGCCGCCCGCCTCGCCCGGAATGTCGGCAACGGCGGCATTGTTCGACATGTTCTGCGGCTTGAATGGCCGCACGCTGAGGCCGCGATTGCGCGCCGCGCGGCACAGCCCCGCCACCAGAACAGTCTTTCCGACATCCGATCCGGTACCCTGAAGCATGATCGCCTTGGCCATGCCTCAGCCCCTTCCGCCGGCAACAGTTCCGGTCACGGTCGACTTGGCAGCCAACGGCCCGCCGCGCCAGAGATAGAGTGCAAGCAGCGGATCGCTGCCGGTACGCATTGCGTGGTTGACGTTGGAAGCGTGGTGGATCACCTCGCCGCCCCGCCTTTCGCGAAAAGGCGCGTCGCCCATGCGCCATTCAGTGCCGCCGGTCAGCGAGATGTAGACCTCTTCAGCGACATGGTGATGGTCGGGATATTCGATGCCGGGGCCGAGAACGAGAAAACCGGCAGCTACTTTGTCGTTCATGTAGTGCCCGCGCGTGCCGAACAGCTCCACCCAACCGTAATTGTCGAGGAAATGCTGACCAAAATCGGCGACAGCGTAAGTCTGGCCCCAACTGAGTTCGTCGCGTCGTTCCGCAAGCCTCCTCGCCAGCGGACGAAGCTCGACAGGCGCTAGCTCAATGGTACGATCGAGAAGACGCGAACATTTGACAACGTTTGGCTCCAGTGTCCGCGCGGGCATCGCCCAGTCGATATCACCGAGAAATTCACCTACAGGTGAGACCGAACCGGCCATCTGGAGATAGCTCCGGAAGGCCTCCAGCAGCTCATCAAATTTTGTCGCCACGTCGCTTCTCGCCCATGCATTTACGCACAGCCGCTCTGTTGAAGGTCGGGTTGCGCGGCTGCATCATTGGTCTAGATTGATCGCTGCGCATAGCCAAAAAAACGACAGGGAGGCCGACATGGACGCCGCAATCGATGCGACTGCCGGTCAATTCGAACTCAACGAAGACCAGCTGGCCATTCGCGAAATGGCGGGCAGTTTCGCCGCTGAACGCGTGGCACCTCATGCGCTCGAATGGGACAAGGACAAGCACTTTCCCGATGATGTGATCCGCGAAACCGGCCCGCTCGGCTTCGGCGGTCTGTACGTCAATGAGGACGTCGGCGGCTCCGCCCTCACCCGCCTCGATGCCGTTTTGGTCTTCGAGCAGCTGTCGCAGGCCTGCCCGGGCTTTTCGTCGTTCATTTCGATCCACAACATGGTGGCATCGATGATCGACCGCTTCGGCAACGCCCAGCAACGCCAGCGCTTCCTGCCCAAGCTCACCTCGATGGAATGGCTGGCCAGCTATTGCCTGACCGAGCCTGGCTCCGGCTCGGATGCGGCAGCGCTGCGCACCCGCGCGGTGCTTGACGGCGACCACTATGTCATCAACGGCGCCAAGCAGTTCATTTCAGGGGCCGGCGACAGCGACATCTATGCCGTCATGGTGCGTACCGGCGCGGACGGCCCCAAGGGCATCTCGACGCTGGTCGTGCCCAAGGACACGCCAGGCCTGTCTTTCGGCGCCAACGAACACAAGATGGGCTGGCACATGCAGTCGACGCGGCAGGTGATTTTCACCGATTGCCGTGTACCGGTCGAAAACCGCCTTTCCGACGAAGGTGCCGGCTTCGGCATAGCCATGGCGGGTCTCGACGGCGGCCGCCTCAACATCGCCGCCTGCTCGCTTGGCGGTGCGCAAGCGGCGCTCGACAAGGCCCTCGCCTACACCGCCGAACGCAAGGCATTCGGCCAGACCATCGACCGTTTCCAGGCGTTGCAGTTCCGCCTCGCCGACATGGAAACCGAGCTGCAGGCCTCACGCCTGTTCCTCTATGCGGCAGCTTCGAAACTCGACCACAAGGCGCATGACGCCTCCAAATGGTCGGCCATGGCCAAGCGCCTTGTCACCGACACCGGCTTCAACGTCGCCAACGAGGCGCTGCAACTGCTCGGCGGCTACGGTTACCTGCATGACTACGGCATCGAGAAGCTGGTGCGCGATTTGCGTGTCCACCAGATTCTCGAAGGCACCAACGAGATCATGCGCGTCATCATCGCGCGGCACATGATTGGAAGGCAGTGAGGATTGAGGCAGTAGGGCAGTAAAATTACAACAAGCCGCATACAGGGCGCACTTGCAGACACCTCCCAGCCCACTGCCCTACTGCCCTACCGCCCTACTCCCTTATTGCCCTAATCCCCTAACACCCGATCCACCCACCGGAGGAACATCAATCATGACCACAGTCGCCTTCATTGGTCTGGGCAACATGGGCAACCCCATGGCCGCCAACCTCGTCAAGGCCGGCCACACGGTGCATGGCTTCGACCTGATGCCGGAGCACCTCGAAACCGCGCGCGGCAATGGCGTCACCGTCATGGCCAACGCCGTTGCCGCAGCCAAGGACGCCGACGTGGTGATCACCATGCTGCCGGCTGGCAAGCATGTGCTTTCGGTCTATGAGGACATTGCGCCGAAGGTGAAAAAGGGCGCGCTGCTGATCGATTGCTCGACCATCGACGTCGATTCGGCGCGAAAGGCACATGCCATTGCAGCCAAGCATGGCCTGTTGTCGGTGGACGCACCGGTGTCGGGTGGAACCGGTGGTGCGGCGGCCGGCACGCTGACCTTCATGGCGGGCGGCGCGCAGGCAGCCTTCGACAAGGCCGAACCGGTGCTCCAGCCGATGGCGGGACGCATCGTCCATTGCGGCGACGCCGGTGCCGGCCAGGCGGCCAAGATCTGCAACAACATGATCCTCGGCATCTCGATGATCGGCGTTGCCGAAGCCTTCGTGCTCGCTGAAAAGCTCGGCCTGTCGCACCAAGCGCTATTCGACGTGGCCTCGACCTCATCGGGCCAGTGCTGGTCGCTGACGTCCTATTGCCCGGTGCCGGGACCAGTGCCCAATTCACCGGCAAACCGCGACTACCAGCCAGGCTTCGCCGCGGCCCTGATGCTCAAGGATTTGAAGCTGTCGCAGGAAGCAGCGCAGCAGGCAGGGGCCGTCACCCCGCTCGGTGCCGAGGCGACCCAGCTCTATGCGCTCTACTCGGCGCTCGGCCATGGCGGCACCGATTTCTCCGGCATCATCAAGTTCCTGCGCGGCGAACCAGCCTGATCATTGCAAAAAAGTTCGAAATTTAGGTTTGATTAAGCTCTCGCTAACCACGCGGTAACGATGTCCAGCTAAAACGGTTTGCAAGGGCGGTCTTCGCAGCCGCCCCGGGCTCCGGATCAGGTCTTGCGTACCGGAGCAGTAACCTTCGCTGGTCAAGCGTCGCGAAGGGCCATGCGTTCAAATGGCAAAGCCGCGTTCCCGTTTCGGGGCGCGGTTTTTGCGTTCAGCACTTGTTTTATGTGCCGGATTTTGTCGCCAGCCGGCGAAAATTGGCCTTCACGCGCTTGCTTGCCGGACGCATTGCTGCGGCGACCGACTTCTGCGCCGCAACACCGTTCAGCACCGAGGGCGTGCGGCCTGAGAGCACTTCGGGCCAGAACTGCATGGCCGATTGGAAATACGACATCTGCGCGGCAACGACGCCTTCGGCCATCGCCGCCGTCTTTTCGGTGACGGCAGCCAAGGTTTCGCCACGCAGCATGCCACCCTTGCTTGCTTCAGTGGCCATCATCGGCAAACGCATCGCCATGACCATTGGCGCCAGCATCAGATTACCGGCAACAGCGGTGGATTGGCGCGAAGCGCGCATCAGACGACGGTTCTTCATTTGGCTTGCTCCAGCGGGCCCTGCCAGACCGGCGAAGGCTGTCTCTGACAACAGCCTTGATTATTGTGCAATGCACAATACGCCTCTGGTCTGTCATGAACAAGCTGAAACGGCTCAGTCGTTCGGCCTACGATCCGAACGACATGTCACGCGTTGCCCAAGCCATGACAAGTGCCATGTGAAATGGGCAGGCTGCAAGCCTGCCCAACTTACTCATTTTGTCCGGCAGCGGCCCGTCTTGGTCGTTTCCTTGTCGCCGTCATCATAGGCTATGCCAATTTTCTCGCCGGCCAACGAAGCGATCGTCCCCTTGTACCACTCACCGGCGCCCTTGAAATTGCACTCGACTTTCGTGCCGATCTTCCAATCGTAGGGGCGAACCTTGCTGAGGCTGGTCGTTTCACGCTCATTGTCGTCGTATCGAACGGTGATCTTGTCGCCTTGCACCTTTTCGATGACCCCAGCAAACCAATAGCCAGAGCCCTTGTAGTTTCCGAGAACCCAATCGCCGGTTGTCTGCGCGCTTGCGGTGCCGAGGGTGGTGGCGAAAATGGCACCTGCGGACAACAGAACAGAAATATGCTTCATCAAAATATCACCTTGGGTTGCAACCCATAACCAGCCCCCAATTGAACCGGGTAAGAATACATATTCGAGCTAATATGAATGCACGATGAAGTTACTTCACCGGGCGCCGAAAGCTGGAGCAGCGATGACCGAACGCTGATCCGACGAATTTCTTGATCAGTCGTGTCGGCGCACCGGTTCGGCACATCCACCTATTCGATCAAATGCACGATCGACGTGCCGTTCATCCGCCCGCGTCCGGCGAACATACCGGGCAGGAACATGCCCTGCCCGGCTGGTTTTTGTTCAGGCTTTCCGGAGGTCGGCTTCGGCGAGATCGAGCGCCTTGACGATGCGATCGAAAGCCATGTCGATGGTGGCGCGGGTCCAGATCAGCGGCGGCGACAGGATCATCGAGTCGCCGGTCGCCCGCATCATCATGCCGTTGGCGATGGCGTGGTCGCGAACAACGACCGCCGCACTGCCTCCAGGCGAGAAACGTTCCTTGGTCGCCTTGTCCTTGACGATCTCGATCGCCCCCATCAGGCCGACCGAGCGCACCTCGCCGACCAGATCGTGGCCGGCAATGCGCTCCTTCAGCATCTTGGCGAAATACGGCCCCGTATCGGTTTTCACCCGCTCGACAAGGCCCTCGCGTTCAATGATCTCAAGGTTCTTGAGCGCTACTGCGCAGGCCACGGGATGCCCCGAATAGGTGTAGCCGTGGTAGAACTCGCCGCCCTTTTCGACAAGCGTATTGGCGATCCGATCGCCGACCAGCAGTGCCGACAGCGGCTGGTAGCCTGATGTCAGCGCCTTGGCGGTGGTTATCGTGTCGGCTTCGATGCCAAAAGTCTGAGCCGCGAACCATTCGCCTGTGCGGCCATATCCGGTGATGACCTCGTCGAGCATCAACAGCACGTCGTATTTGCGGCAGATGCGMTGCACCTCGGGCCAGTAGCTCACAGGTGGGATCTTCACGCCGCCGGCGCCCATGATAGGCTCGCCGATGAAGGCTGCGACGTTTTCCGCGCCTGCCTCAAGGATCGCGTCCTCGACGGCCTTGGCGGYGCGCAGGCCGAAATCGTGGTCGCTTTCACCAGGCAGCGCCAGTTCATAGGCATATGGCATCATCACATGAACGATGTTCGGAACCGCACCGCCTAGCTGGTGATGCATGCCATCCATGCCACCGAGCGATGTGCCGGCGACCGTCGAGCCGTGATAGGCCATGTGGCGCGAGATGATGCGGTTCTTCTGCGGCTTGCCTTCGAGCGCCCAGTAGTGGCGAACCAGCCGAAGTGCCGTATCGTTCGATTCCGAACCCGACGAACCGTAGAACACCTGGTTGATGTTCTTGGGTGCCAGTTCGGCGAGCTTCTTCGACAGCAGCACAGGCGTCGGCGTCGAGCATTTGAAGAAGGAATTGTAGTAGGGCAACTCCTTCATTTGGGCGTAAGCCGCCTCGGCAAGCTCGGTGCGGCCATAGCCGATGTTGACGCACCACAGCCCGGCCATTCCGTCGAGCAGCTCGCCACCTTCTGAATCGTAGATGAAGGGACCTTCCGCGCGGGTGATCATGCGCGAGCCGATTTCGCGCAGCTCCTTGTGGTCGGTGAAGGGGTGGAGATGGTGCGCGGCGTCGATCTGCTGAAGCTGCTTCAGCGAATAATTCTGATAAGTCATTGGGTTGTGCCTTTCTCTTGAATCAATCCGGCAAGTGCCGGGGCGGATTCGAGATCAGGCAGGGGGCGAATAGCCGATGCGTGCGCACAGCCGCATAAGCTCGGTATGCCGCGTCCGTGGGGACGGCGTCGAAACCGCGCTGGGCAACGGGATATGGGCAACAAATGCGCACATGGCGACACTCTAACCCGGCGTTTTACGAATCCACAAGCGTCGGAAAAATTGCACCTCGCGCGCCGCCTTGGAATAAAGCGACGCTTTGAAGCGTTGATTGCGTGTGTGGCCGGCGTTTTTTACGGCCAAGCCCAGGGAGCGATCATCATGAAAACGATATTCTCAGCACTTGCCGTCCTGCTTGTGAGCACAGTGGCCTCCTATGCCGCCGAACCCGCCAAGATCGGGGAAGGCGCGGGTGGCAAGATCTACACCGATGCCAAGGGCATGACGCTCTACACCTTTGACAAGGATGCCAAGGACAAATCCAATTGCGACGCGGCCTGCATGAAAAACTGGCCGCCCTTCAAGGCCGCTGCCAGCGCCAAGGCCGAAGGGGAATGGACCCTCGTCAAGAGCGCTGACGGCTCGCATATGTGGGCTTATGAAGGCAAGCCGCTCTATACATATGCCGGCGACAAGAAGGCTGGCGACATGACTGGCGATGGCAAAGGCGGCATGTGGCACGCCGCCAAGGCGATGTGACGACCGATCTCGCTCAACGGCCGTGATTGGCCGCCGTACATCCCCGCAAGCTGTGGGGCACCCACAGCTTGCAATAACGTCCTGTGCTCACGAAAAACTGCGCCTGGCCGCGCGGTAAAGCGCGAAGGCGACCAGCATCACGTTGAGGCTGACCATGACAGTGGGCAGGCCCTGCGTTCCCAACATCTGCATTGCCACACCGGAACTCGGTGGCCCGACGATACCGCCGACGCCCCACATCAGCGCAAAGGCGGCATTTCCGGCCACAAGTGCGCTGCCGCCAAAGCGGTTTCCCAGTTCGACGAGCGCCATGGTGTAGACGCCGTAGCCCACAGCCCCAAGCACGACCAACACAGGCCAAATCAATGGGGTTGCGACCAGCATTGGCAGCAACAGGGCGCACACCGCGGTAGTGGCCGCGCAGAACACGATCATGGCCCGGCCGCCGAAGCGCTCCGCCAAAAGGCCCAGCGGTATCTGCAACAGGATATTCCCTAGGGAAAGTGCCGTAAGCATTGCCGCCAAGACCGCTTCCGGCAGGCCGTATCCGGCGCCAAAGACCGGCAGCAGCGAATAGGTGCTTTGCTGGTTGGCGGCAGAGACGAGAACAGCGAACAATAACGCCGGCGCAAGTGCGGCGAAACCGACGACCCCACCGACCGACTGGCCGTCGTCCTCGAACCCGGCGAGACCGGCCGACAACAAGCGCAGCATCACAGCACACGCAACGAAACCGGCGATTGCCACCACAAACGGCGTCCAGCCCGATGTGCCGACAATGGTGAGCACCAGTGGCCCTGAAGCGTATCCCACGCCCATAAGCGTGTTGAACACGCCCATAACCCGCCCGCGCCGCGACGGCGTCGCAAGCGACAGCGCCCACACCTCGCCGAGAATATAGAGCGGGTTGATGACCACGCCCACGAGGAAGCGGATCAAGAACCAGGCCACCCAGTCCTGCAGATAGCCGATGGCAAAAAAACAGAGCGCGCCAGCGAGCGAACAGCCGACCGCCAGGGGACGGGCACCTACCAGTCTCACGGCATAGGGCACGAAGGGCGCTGAAACGATAAGGCCCAACGGCATCATCGCAGCCGACAGTCCGATCATCGCCGGAGACATGCCCTGCTTCTGCATTAGCAGCGAAAACAGCGGGTAGCTCAGCCCTTGCGCTGCGCCGAACATCGCCAGCGCAGCGGTCACGCCACCAAGTGCTGCCCATCTCAATGGTGGCTCAGCGGTCGAGATTGCAGATGTCATCGCAGCCACCAAAACGAATCTGTCGAAGCAATCCTATCGCCGGACCACTACGCTCGGGATGCCTCACCACGCCTGAGAGCATCAGTCCAGGCCCATCGCCTTATGTCGCTTCCCTCGCGCTATTGGTCGCCGCCTCCGCAATGAGGGCTTTTCGCCCGGTCCATTATGCCCACGACATTCGCCTTGCCGTGAGGATTCCCATGACCGTGGCCCTGCCCTCTGCCGAACCGGCTCCCGCCGCCGACCGCGCCCGCCGCGGGGGCCGTGCCGGCAAGCGCGCCGGCACTTCCTCGGCCTTCGAGCAGCCGCCATTCCGCCAGCTCAAGATACCGTTTGCGCCAACCAAGCTGATCTCCGACGACCAGCTCGAGTCCATTCACATGGCGTCGCTTCGCGTGCTGAAGGAAATCGGCGTCGACGTGCTGCACGACGAGGCGCGGCGTATCATGAAGGCGCACGGTGCCGACGTGCGCGAGGGCTCGGAACGCGTGCGCTTCGATGCCGACATGATCCTCGAGTTGATCTCGCATGCGCCGGCGGAATTTACCCTGCATGCCCGCAACCCTGCGCACAATGTGCGTTTCGGCGGCAACAATCTGGTCATTTCGCAGATGGCGTCGGCGCCCAATTGCTCCGACCTTGACCGTGGCCGGCGTCCGGGCAACCAGGCCGACTACCGCAATTTCCTCAAGCTCGCCCAGATGCACAACATCCTGCAAACGACTGGTGGCTATCCGGTCGAGCCCGTCGACATCCACCCTTCGGTGCGCCATCTCGAATGCATCCGCGACCTCGCCACCCTTACCGACAAGGTGTTCCACATCTATTCGCTGGGCAAGGAGCGCAACGTCGATGGCATCGAGATCGCCCGCATCGCCCGCGGTATCTCGCGTGAGCAGATGCTGGAGCAGCCGTCGGTCTACACCATCATCAACACCAACTCGCCGCTCAAGCTCGACGTGCCGATGATGGAGGGCATCATCCAGATGTCGTCGATGGGCCAGGTGGTGATCGTCACGCCGTTCACGCTGTCGGGTGCGATGGCCCCGGTTACCATTGCCGGCGCGCTGGTTCAGCAGAACGCCGAGGCACTGTCAGGCCTCGCCTTCACCCAGATGGTGCGCAAGGGTGCGCCTGTCGGTTATGGCGGCTTCACCTCCAATGTCGACATGAAGTCGGGCGCGCCGGCCTTCGGCACCCCTGAATACATGAAGGCCCAGCTGATCGGCGGCCAACTCGCCCGGCGCTACAACATCCCCTACCGCACCTCGAACGTCTGCGCCGCCAACGCGGTCGACGCGCAGGCGGCTTACGAAAGTGTGTTTTCGCTGTGGGGCGCAATCCAGGGTGGCGCCAATTTCATTCTCCACGGTGCCGGCTGGCTCGAAGGCGGCCTGCGCTGCTCATACGAGAAGATGATCCTCGACATCGACCTGCTGCAGATGGTGGCCGAATTCCTGACGCCGCTCGACATGTCGGAAGAGGCGCTCGCCATCGACGCCATCCGCGATGTCGGACCTGGCGGGCACTTCTTCGGCACCCAGCACACGCAGGACCGCTACAAAAACGCGTTTTATGCACCTGTTATCTCAGACTGGCGTAATTTCGAGACCTGGGCCGAGGCGGGCAGTCCAACTGCGGTGGAAAAAGCAAACCGTGTCTGGAAAGAGCGCCTCGCCTCCTATGAGGAACCATGGATGGATCCGGCCATTCGCGAGGAGCTCATCGCCTTTGTCGACAAGCGCAAGGCCGAAGGCGGCGCCCCAACCGATTTTTGAGGAGGATTTCCATGCACAAACGAGAGATCAACTCGCCAGATGCCCCCATGCCCGCCGGTGGCTACGCCCAGGCGATCGAGGTCACCAACAATTCGCGCACGCTTTACATCAGCGGCCAGATTCCGGTCGCCAAAGACGGCTCGGTTCCTGACGATTTCGACAGCCAGTGCTGGCTCGCATGGCGCAATGTCGAAGCGCAGCTGCACGCAGCCGGCATGAACCTCGACAATCTGGCTAAGGTGACGATCTTCCTTTCCAGCCGCGCTTACGCGCTCGACAATCGCCGCATCCGCGCCGAAGTGCTCGGCGACCGCAAGATTGCGATGTCGGTGATCATCGCTGGCATCTTCGACGAGGCTTGGCTTCTGGAAATCGAAGGCGTGGCAAGCGCCTGATCCGCCAAATCACCTCACTTGAGTCATTTTACGCGCAACTGGACATAACTCCATGAAATCCCATGTGAAAGCGGTTGTTATCGGCGGCGGCGTGGTTGGCTGCTCGGTGTTGTTCCACCTCGCCCGCGCCGGCTGGACCGACGTCATGTTGATCGAGCGCTCGGAACTCACTTCCGGCTCGTCCTGGCATGCCGCCGGCGGTTTCCACACGCTGAACGGCGACCCCAATGTTGCCAAGCTGCAGGCCTACACGGTGCAGCTCTACAAGGAGATCGAAGAGATTTCGGGCCAATCCTGCTCGCTGCACCTGACCGGCGGAGTGATGCTCGCCGATAGCCCGGAGCGCATGGATTTCTTGCGCCTGGCGCACGCCAAGGGCCGCTATCTCGGCATGGACACCGAGCTGATCACACCGTCCGAGGCCAAGAAGATGTTCCCGCTGATGGACGAAAAGCACTTCGTCGGCGCCATGTGGGACCCGGTCGAAGGCCATCTCGATCCTTCCGGCACCACGCACGCCTACGCCAAGGCGGCGAAGAAGCTGGGTGCTGAGATCGTGCTGCGCAATCCGGTCAAGGAATTGACGCAGGACCCCGACGGCACCTGGAACGTCGTCACTGAGCAGGGAACGGTCAGAGCCGAGCACGTCGTCAATTGCGGCGGCCTGTGGGCGCGCGAGATCGGCCGAATGGTCGGCGTCGAGTTGCCGGTGCTCGCCATGGAACACATGTACCTGCTGACCGAGCCGATGCCCGAGGTCGAGGCCTTCAACAAGGAAACGGGCCGCGAGATGATCGGCGTGCTCGACTTCAAGGGCGAGATCTACACGCGCCAGGAGCGCAACGGCATCCTGCTCGGCACCTATGAGAAGGCCTGCAAGCCGTGGTCCCCGGTCAACACGCCGTGGGATTTCGGTCATGAGCTGCTCGCGCCAGACCTCGACCGCATCGCACCCTCGCTTGAGGTTGGCTTCCAGCATTTCCCCGGCATTGCCAACGCCGGCATCAAGCAGGTGATCAATGGCCCCTTCACCTTCGCGCCCGACGGCAACCCTCTGGTCGGCCCGGTCCAGGGCCTGACCAATTTCTGGTGCGCTTGCGCTGTCATGGCCGGCTTCAGCCAGGGCGGCGGCGTCGGGCTCGCGCTCTCCAACTGGATGGTCCATGGCGACCCTGGCTTCGACGTCTGGGGCATGGATGTCGCGCGCTGGGGCGAATGGGCGAGCCTGCGCTACACCAATGCCAAGGTGCGCGAGAACTATTCGCGCCGCTTCTCGATCCGCTTCCCCAATGAGGAGCTACCGGCAGCGCGCCCGGCGCAGACCACGCCGCTTTATGACACGATGGTGGCCAACAACGCCGTCATGGGCGACAGCTGGGGCCTGGAGACACCGCTATGGTTCGCGCCAAAAGGTACCGACCCCAAGGACATCGTCTCGTTCCACCGCTCCAACGATTTCGAGCATATCGGCAACGAGGTCCGCGCCACCCGCGAGCGCGTCGGCGTCACCGAAATCGCCAACTTCGCCAAATATGAGGTTTCAGGACCGGCGGCAGAGGATTTCCTCAACCGGCTGATGACCAATCGCATGCCGAAGAAGGGCCGCATCGTGCTGACCCCGATGCTCAATGAGTTCGGCCGCCTGATCGGCGACTTCACCATTGCCAAGACCGGCGACGACAAGTTCATGATCTGGGGCTCGTCGGCGGCACAGAAGTACCACATGCGCTGGTTCGAAAAGCACCTGCCCGGGGATGGGTCGGTTCGCATCCACCGCTTCGACCAGACGCTCGTCGGCCTGTCGATAGCTGGTCCGAAGTCCCAGGCGCTGCTGGCCAAGCTTGTCGACGAAGACGTGTCGAGCAAGGCCTTCCGCTTCATGGATTTCCGCGAGATGGCTGTCGGCGGCGCGCCCTGCATGGTCGACCGCATCACCTATACCGGCGATCTCGGCTACGAGATCTGGATGGCACCGGCCTATCAGCGCCTCGTCTACAAGGCGATCAAGGAAGCCGGCGAAGAGTTCGGCATCGTCGATTTCGGTATGCGCGCGCTGCTTTCCATGCGCCTGGAGAAGAACTTCCCGACTTGGTTCCGCGAGTTGCGGCCGATCTATGGCCCGTTCGAAGGGGCGATGGACCGCTTCATCAAGCTCGAGAAGAACGATTTCATCGGCCGCGAGGCTGCCGCCAAGGAACATGCGGAAGGGCCAAAACTGCGCCGTGTCTCCTTCTATGTCGATGCACACGATGCCGACGTGATGGGCGACGAGCCAATCTGGGCAAAAGTCGGCGCCGAGGATTTCGGCACGATCGAAAAGCCGCATGGTTATGGCGCACCGCGTTTTGACGGGACAGGCAAGGAGGTTCGCGGCTCGACAGCTGCCGATGGCGCATCGGCGGTGCGCGGCATCGTCGATGGCGAATGGCGCGTCGTTGGTTGGGTAACGTCCGGCGGCTACGCCCACTATGTCGAGAAATCGATGGCCCAGGGTTATGTGCCGGCGGCACTCGCCGAGAACGAGACGGAAGGCCTGTTCGAGATCGAAATTCTTGGCCGCCGGCTCCCTGCCCGCATCAATGTCGAACCGCCATTCGATCCCTCAGGCGAGAAGATGCGGGGGTAGCCTTGGAGCAAGCGAAACCGAAACCAGCTTTCAAGGAGAACGCCGGGGCGAACCCGGCGTTTTCTTGTTGGAGTTGGCTTACGCCTTCTGCGTGACGGTTTTGGCCTTCAGCTCAGGATCTTCCATCCGCGAGAAATAATTGGCCACAAGCGCACCAGAGATGTTGTGCCAGACGCTGAACACCGCACTCGGCACAGCCGCCAGAGGTGAGAAATGCGCGTTGGCAAGTGCCGCGCCGAGGCCGCTGTTTTGCATGCCGACTTCGATGGCGATGGCTTTGCGCTTGGCTAGTGACAGGCCGGCAGCACGCGCGGCGAAGTAGCCAAGCAGCAGGCCAAAGCCGTTATGCAGCACGACGACTGCGAAGATCATCAGTCCCGACTGGGCGATGTTGGCCTTGTTGACGGCGACCACCGCCGACACGATCAGCACGATGCCGGCGACGCTGACCAGCGGCAGCATCGGCTCGGCCGACTTCACCAGCGCGGGTGCAACCTTCTGCAGGACAAAGCCCAGCGCCAGCGGCACCAGGATGACCTTCACGATCGACAGGAACATGCTCATGGCGTCGACCGGCAGGTACTGGCTGGCGAACATCCACACCAGGAACGGCGTGACGATGGGCGCGAGCAGCGTGGTCACGCTGGTGCAAGCGACACTGAGCGCCACATCACCCTTGCCGAGATAGGTCATGACGTTGCTGGCGGTACCCCCCGGGCAGCAGCCGACGAGGATCACGCCAGCGGCGACTTCAGGCGGCATCGGGATGATCGTCGTCAGCAGCACGGCTAGCAGCGGCATGATCAGGAACTGGCCGAGCACGCCAATGGCGACGTCGAACGGACGGCGGGCGACTTCGGCWAAGTCCTTGGCCGATATCGTCAGGCCCATGCCGAACATGATGATGCCGAGCAGGACGACGATCCAAGGTGCGAAGATGCTGAAGGTCGACGGCAGCACGAAACCGAGAATGGCAAACACGATCACCCAGATGGCGAAACTGCGGCCGATGAAATTGGAGAATGCAGCAATGGTTTTCACGACAGGTCCTTGGGAGGATTCTTACTGGGGAGGACTCTCGTCGGCAGCGCGACAGAAAGTTGCGCGCTTGTCCCGCCAAATGAGCGAATTGGCAACCCAAAACCGCCCGTTTCGACCTTTTTGCGATGACGCAACGTCATGAAATCAATGATTTGTACGGCGATGCAAAGCCCAGTCGGCGGCGTCGCAGGCCTATTCGAGCATGCCCGTCAGCGGCGAGGAAAGTGCCGTGACATAGGGCAATCCCTTGCGCTTGCCCGTCCAGCCGACCACCACGACATCTTTTGCCGCCGGCTCGAAGCGCCGCGCCAAAGCCCAGCTGTGACAATCGATGGCCGCGACATCTGCACGGCCTTCCGCGATTGCGATAATCGACGCGCGGTGGCCGCCGCTTTCGATTCGTTCGGAAAAGAGCCGCAATCCCTCGCTCAGAGCCGCAAGATCGCGCGAAATCCCCAAAAACCCCGACATCGAATCGTGACTATTGAAGGCAAAGCGCTTGTCGCGGATCAGATCGAGGGGGATGAGTGGCGCATCGCCATCAGGCGAGTGCGCGTGGTCCGCGGTGACGGCGCCGCGCCGGATGACAATGGCGCTTGAATAGAACTCGCCTCGCCCACCTTCGATGCCGTCATAGTTTGGTTGGCCGATCACCCTGACATGAGTAGCAAGGCCAGTTGTTTCCATCGGGCCCCAGCAGGTCTGGCCGAACAACAGCTTGGGGTGTCGCCACAACGTCGGCAGATCGAACTCGTCAGGTGGCAGAGTCGCTGGATCGGGTGCGATGACCATGCCTGATGCGTCGCGAACACCTCCAGGAACCGGCGGCAAATCGTCGTTGCGTCGAGCCAGGGTTTCAGGCGCATCAATGCCCGATTTTCGGATCGCTGTTCGCAGCTTGGCCCATTGCGCATCGACCTCGCCGCGCATTTCTGGCCAGTCATACATCGGCAATGCTGCAACGAAGTCGGTCATCATGTCATTTCAGGCTTGAATGCGGGAACTGGCAAGCGGAGGGAGAACTATTCTTTCGGCGGCTCCGCCGGCACGGGTGCTGTGCCAAGCCCGTTGACATTGCGCGCCCTGACTCGCGGCACGAACGCCCTGCCCGCATCCGGCGCGCGGCGCAGGGCGGGATGGCACACCGGCTCCTTGGCGCGGAAGGCATAGGCCTTGATCAGCGCAAAATAGTTCGGATAGGCATAGCCCTTGTTCATCCTGAGCCATTCCTCGCGGCGGGCGCGAAACAGCGCCGGCAGCTTGTACCAGGCAACCGTCGGGCTCTTGTGATGCACAAAGTGCAGATTGTTGTTGAGGAACAGCAGGGACAAAGGCGAGCGTTCGACGATCACCGTGCGCCCTTCAGGGTGCTCGGACCACTGATGCTCGGCAAAGGTTCGGATCGAAATCAGCGACTGGCCGAGCCACACCGGAACCAGAATGTAGAGCCAGAGCGGAATACCGAAGCCCAACTGGACAATCGGCACGATGACCAAAAGGCCGGCGCCATGGAGCAGCCACGCCTTGCGGATCGCCTTGTCGCCCCCGATAACAGCCTTGGCGTCGTCGATAAAGAAGCCGATGCAAGCAAGCAGCGGCCCCAGCACGAAGCGACCTGCCATGGTGTTGTTGATCCGAAGCAACAGCTTCATCGCTTCCGGCAGGTCGTTGTGCTGCCAAAGCGCGCGATAGTAGCTTTCGGGATCGTCGAACGGATCGGTCAGGCGCTCGTCGGCGTGGTGGCGCAGATGAATGGTCTTGAACCGTCGATACGGCCAGACGAGACCAATCGGCAGCGACACCAGCGCCTCGTTGATGCGAGCGTCGCGGGTCGGATGACCGTGCAACACCTCATGCACCAGCGACGACTGCAGTGCCACCATCAACGCCATTGCGGCCAGGGCGACCACCGGATAGGCCGGCCAGACCAGTAGGCCGGCGACGAGCCAGGTGCCGTAGCAGGCCAAAATGAGAAACACCGTCGGCCATTCGACCGCCGTGGTCGTGCCGCGTTTGTTTCCCCTCTTTGCCATGCTCTGCCTGCTGTCCTTTGATGCCTGGAACTCAATGATTCCTGACATAATGCTGTCAGTAGCTTTGCGTTTCTACAACGAGACAATGCGCACAGATTGTTTACATTGCGCTACTCAAGCTGCAGATGTTATGTTTAGTGAACAAATGGGAAGACAAACTTAGTTTGGATGGGTCGCGAACCAGATGTTCGCAAAACCGTTGAGCAACCATGGACAAGCGCGATCTGTCTGATGTCTTCAGGGAACGGCTCAAGGCGCTGGTGGCACGCTCCGGCCTCAACCAGTCGGCCTTTGCCGCATCGGTCGGCATCGACCGTTCGGCGCTGTCGCAATTGCTGTCGGGTGCCACGATCCGACTGCCGCGCGCCGAAACGCTGCTGACGATCGCCACCGCGCACAAGGTTTCGCTCGATTGGCTGCTCGGCCTCAGCCAGGACGAAGGTGTGACCGGCGAGATCCGCGAAAGCCTCGAGATCGAGGAGGCCTCTGGCGGTTTCGAACGCACGCTGATCGCCAAATGGCACGCCGAAGCTGCTGGTACCAAGATTCGCTACGTGCCCGCCGGCATCCCGGACCTTCTACGTACCGAGGCGTTGATCGACTACGAGGCTGACATTTCCAACAAAAGCCGCGAGGTTCAGGCTGGCGAAACGCAATACCGCATCGACTACAACCGCAGGCCCGAGACCGACATGGAGGTCTGCATGCCGCGCCACACGCTGGAAATTTTCGCGCGCGGGCTCGGTGTATGGTCGGGTTTCCCTGACACAGATCGCAAACAGCAGCTGCGCCACATGGCCGACCTGCTCGACGACCTCTACCCGACCTTCCGCCTGTTTCTCTATGACGGGCGCATGCGCTACTCCGTGCCCTACACGATCTTCGGCCATTCCCGCGCCGCGATCTATGTCGGCGACATGTATCTCGTTCTCTACGCCACCGAGCCGATCCGCACGCTGACCCGCCATTTCGACAATCTGATCCGTGCCGCCGACATCAACGCTCATGAAACGGCGGCGTTCGCGAGACGGCTGGCGGTCGCTTCGTTTCCGGCAGGCTGGGCCTGATCGCCGCCCAGGTTGAATTTCGTCCGTCCATGCGGCAGCTTGCGGCCGCATTCCGAGGAAAACCATGCAGAACCAGAATATCGTGGTGCCTGCCCAGTCGGGCCGTTCCGTCCGCGTTTCGCCAGGCGACCTTGTTCGCATTATCGATCCCAAGGGTCAGCAAGTCGCCGACCTCTGGGCGTTCACGACCGACATGCTGGACTGGCTGAGCACGTCGAATACCCGCGATATCGGCGAGCGCCTGTTCCCGGCGGTCGGCGAACATTTCTACGGAACATCAGGAGAGCCGTTGCTGACGCTGGTCGAGGATGCCTCGCCAGGCCCGCACGACATGCTCTACCCAGCCTGCAACCATGCGCTTTATGTGCGCGCAGGGTTTCAGGATCATCCCAATTGCCAGGACAATCTGCATGCGGCGCTGGCCGCCGAAGGCATCACCTTGCCCTTCACGCCTGATCCGGTCGACCTGTTTCAGAATTCGCTGCCGCAGCCGGACGGCCGCATCGACGTGTTTGCCTCGATCAATCCGCCTGGCGGCTAAGTCACCTTGCGCGCCGAGCGCGACCTGCTGATTGTCGTCACCGCATGTTCGGTCGACCACTACCCCACTAATGGCGGCGTCTGCACCGAGATCGAGGTCGAGGTCACAACCGCGCGGTAGCGCCGTTTCTCGAACGCAATCATTGACTGGATATAAAGACTTCTTTATATCGTTATCCATTCTCCAGATATGAAAGTCGCTGTGATGACGACCAATCCGATCGATGCCCTGCTGGCCGAAAAGGGTGTGCTGCTTGCCGATGGCGCAACCGGCACCAATCTGTTCGCCATGGGCCTCGAGGCCGGCGAAGCGCCTGAGTTGTGGAACGAAAGCGCGCCCGAAAAGATCACGGCGCTGCACCAGAATTTCGTCGAGGCAGGCGCCGACATCATTCTCACCAACTCGTTCGGCGGCACGCGTCACCGGCTCAAGCTGCACCACGCCCAGGACCGCGTGCACGAACTCAACAAGCGCGCCGCCGAGATCGCGCGCGCCGTCGCCGACAAGGCCGGCCGCCGCGTCATCGTCGCCGGCTCCGTCGGCCCGACCGGCGAGCTTCTGGTGCCGCTCGGCGCCATGACCTATAACGAGGCGGTCGATGCCTTCGCCGAACAGATCGAAGGTCTCAAGGCCGGCGGTGCCGAAGTCGCCTGGATCGAAACGATGTCCGCGCCAGACGAGATCCGTGCCGCGGCAGAGGCCGCCATCCGCGTTGGCCTTCCCTACACCTACACCGGCTCGTTCGACACGGCCGGCCGTACCATGATGGGCCTGCTGCCCAAGGACATCCACGGTGTCGTCGACGGCCTTGCTGAGACGCCGCTGGGTGTTGGCGCCAATTGCGGCGTCGGCGCATCTGATATCCTTGCCTCGCTGCTCGACATGAGCGAGGCAAAGCCTGAGGCGACCATCATCATCAAAGGCAATTGCGGCATCCCCGAATTCCGTGGCACCGAGATCCATTATTCCGGCACGCCTGAACTGATGTCCGACTATGTCCGCCTGGCTGTCGACGGCGGTGCAAAGATCATCGGCGGGTGCTGCGGCACCTCGTTCGAGCACCTGGCCGCGATGCGCAAGGCGCTCGACGCTCACAAGAAGGACGCTCGCCCGACCGTCGAGGCGATCGTCGAACGCATCGGCCCGATGCGCAACAAGCTTGCCGCACCGAACACTGCTGAAACCAGCGAAGGCCGTCGCGAACGCCGCCGCAGCCGGGTCTGATAGACGGGCTTTGCGCATCTCGCGCGGCAACCCAACGAAAAAAGCYCCCGCTGAGCCAGTGGGAGCTTTTTTTGTTTCAGGCATTATCAGCCGGAATTACAGGTCTTCGAGGTCTCGGCGCGCCTTCTTGAGGATTTCGCGTGCCTTTTCGGCCTGTGCCGCACTCAGCGACCCGCCACGCAAGCGGGTAAACAGAGCGAGCTTCAAGGCCCTGAACTCTTCGCCGAGGGCCGCGCCGCCAACTTGCGCCGAAGCCTCGTCGATCTGCGCGTTGATCTTTTCGAGCTCTTCCGCGTGCTCGGCCAGATAGGCCTGGCCCTGCTCGGTGATCGAGTAGAGACGCTTGTTGCCATTGGCGACCGAGGCGACGAGATCGGCTTCTTCCAGCATCTGCAGCATCGGATAGATAGCACCTGGGCTTGGGCTGTAGGCGCCCTGGAATTTGGCTTCCAGCGCCTTGATGATGTCGTAGCCATGGCGCGGTTCCTCGGCGATCAGGCCAAGCACGACCAGGCGCAGCGCGCCGGGATCGAACATGCGCGGCCCACGCCCGCCGAATGGCCCGCCGCGATGCCGCCCGAACGGTCCGCCCCGGCCATGATGACCGCCTGCTCTGCTGCTGTCGTCGGACTGACCCGACATGGCCCAGCCACCACCGCAGCGATTGTTGAAATGAGGGGTGAACATGTGAGTACCTCTCCAGGATTGTTGCTTCATGCAGCCATATCTATTCAAAGATATATCTTTTGCAAGATACAACGTAAGAAATTTTCGATCAGGCCTCCTGCGGGTATACGAAAAGGCCGGCGAGGTTTCCCTCGCCGGCCTTATGTCGATGGTGATTGATTGAGGCGGCCTCGCCGCCCAAATCCCCGTTTATTCGCTGTTTTCCGCGTAGATCGCGCGGGCCGACCTGAAGTCCATGCCCGAACCTTCCGCCCGCTGCAACATCATCACCGCGTCCGACGCACCAACGTCCGAAAGCAGTTCGAGCGCATGGCTAAACCGTTCGTTGTTGAACGCCGACAAGGCAGTCCGGTGGGCATTTTCGACATCCTTGTCGACCTTGCGCGCTCCACTGGCCTCGGCGTCCGATACGCTGGAGATSGCAAAGAACTGCGACGGCTTCGTCTGCACATGGACATAGCTGCTGCGCGTGATCGGTTCCTGCTGGGTAGCAGCGGCGACAGATGTCTGTTGCGGCTTCGGTTGAACTCCGCCTTCCGCAGACGGTACAAGCCTGTCATTCAGGCGAACAACCTGACTATGGCCCCCGCCCAGACTGCCAATCAACATTCACTTCCCCTCGCGCATTTCACCCGGTCTCAGCCTTAGCTCCGAAGCGTTGCCAACCTCTTCCCCTCAAAGACGGCATTTGATCGAAACACCCGATAATGCATTCAAAAGATTATGTTTTTGGGTTCGAAGGCAGATGGCGAGCGCATTTACCTGTCATCTCGCAAACCTGAAGCCCTGGCGTGCCGCCGATTCGGCCTTGCCGATCGCCGTCAACGAGTGACCTGAGCCGATCTCGCTGGCGTCGACCCAATTTCACCGAGCACGCGGCTGTAGAGCTCTTCCTGGCGCTCAAGCCATTCCCGAGCTTCCGGCCAATTGGCCGGATCGATCATGCCAATCGGATTTCGGGTCAGGTAACAGAGGTGGTATTCGCCGTTCAGACTGGCGCCGAGCGCGAGCCCCAGTCCGGGTTCCCAAGCTGAAAGCTTGTTCGCTGTGGTGGCGTGACCYTCGCCGCGCTGTCCCCTGACAAACAGCCCGACGCTGCGGTTTGTCAGGTACAACGAAATGACCAGATCCTCAGTGACGTGCCGCCAGCGCGAGTAGAGACTGCCATGACGGATGCGCGGGTCGTTGCGGCGGTTGAGATAGCCGTCCCAGAACGCCTTGATCTCGCGCGATGACAGCGAGCGAAGCCCGCCATGCGCGATATCCCATTCGTCAAGCTGTCCGTCGGCCATATCTTTTCTCCGATGCCCTCTCTCGCGACTTCAGGTGGACGCCTAGAGATCACAGAAGAACGGTCGGCGGAAAGCCCTCTTTCCGCCGACCGGCCACGCGGCCCTTGCCTGGCAAGCAGGACGGAGTTCCTGCTTCTACTGCTTGCTGCCTTGCAGCGCTGATGCCAGCCGCACCAGCGACAGGAACTCGGCCCGGTATCCGAACGGATCGCTGCCTCGTGCAGCAGTTGCGATCTCGCTGATCTTGTCGAAGCCGAATTTCGCCGTCGCGTCCTCGCCGCGCAGCTTCTGGCCGAATGCCGCGACCGCAACCGAAAAGCGCTGGTCAGTGCTGGCCACATCGAAGCTCGCGACCTCRTTGGCCTTGGTCACAGGCGTGGTGATCAGCTTGCTCGTGTCGCCGTCGGGCGCCTTGTAGCGGATCTTCACGAAGGCATATTCGTCGGCATTCGCCACTCCGCCATTGCCGGCAGTTGCCTCGCCGTAGCGCAGCTTGTCGATCTGCTGGGGTGCGCCCTTGGGCGTGATCTCGTAGATCGCCGTCACCGAATGCCCCGAGCCGATCTCGCCGGCGTCGACCCGGTCGTTGTTGAAGTCCTCGCGGTTGAGCGCACGCGTCTCATAGCCGATCAGACGATACTCCGAGACCGTTTGCGGATTGAATTCGACCTGGATCTTCACATCCTTGGCGATGGTGAACAGCGTCGAGGAGGCGTCTTCGACCAGCACCTTCTCGGCCTCGGCCAGCGTGTCGATATAGGCGGCCGTGCCGTTGCCGTTCTGGGCGATGGTCTGCATCATCTGGTCGTTGAGGTTGCCGCGACCGAAGCCGAACACCGACAGGAATACGCCCGATTTGCGCTTGTCTTCGATCAGCCGCTTGAGGTCGTCGTCATCGGTCTGGCCGATATTGAAATCCCCATCGGTCGCCAGCATCACCCGGTTGACGCCGTCCTTGACGAAGGATTTTTGTGCCAGGCGATAGGCCTCGCGGATACCCGCCTCGCCCGCCGTCGACCCCCCCGGCGTCAGCGTGTCGATCGCCTGCAGTATCTTGGCGCGATCAGACGCCTTCGTCGGCTCGAGCACGGTGCCGGCATCGCCAGCATAAGTGACGATGGACACGGTATCATCGGGGCTCAGTTTGTTGACCAGCAGCCGGAATGCAGAGCGCAGCAGCGGCAACTTGTCCGGCTCGTCCATCGAGCCCGACACGTCGATCAGGAAGACAAGATTGGCCTTTGGCTGCTCCGCCGGTTTGACGTCGTAACCCTTGATGGCGACGTGCATCAGCTTGGTGTGTTCGTTCCACGGTGTCGGCATAACGCTGACGGTGGTGTTGAACGGCGTCGCGGCAGTTTCAGGCCCCTTCCAGTCGTAGGGGAAGTAGTTGACCATCTCCTCGACCCGCACCGTGTCGGCCTGCGGCAGGCCCCCCTCCTTCAGGGAACGGCGAACGAAGGAATAAGACGCCGTGTCGACATCGATCGAGAAGGTCGAGACCGGGTCTTCAAGTGCCGAACGCACCGGATTGGTTTTGAAATCCTCGACGCGGTCGCGGTTTTCAGCCTGCGGCGCAGGCATATCAGATGGCGCGAACTCGCCCTGCAGCTGGGTCGTGAGCGTTGGCGCAGCCATGCGGCTCATTTGCGATGCCGCATCCGCCAGCGGCGCCGGTGCAGGCATCGCGGACGCTGCCTCGTTCATGACAACTGCTTCTTCGGCAGCCACTTTTGACTCGGCCTTGGCCGCTTGGGAGATAGCAGCCAATGGTTTGGCCGGCGCAATTTCCGCATCGGTCTTTTTCAGCGCGGTGGCCGGCGCTTGCTTCGAGCGCATAGCAGGCGCCTGCGCGATTTCCTGATCGGCACCAAAATTGAACGGCGACCCCTCCATCAGATAAAATGTGGCGTAGCCGGCAATCGGCAAGGCAACGAGTCCGGCAAGGGCGGGCGCTGCAATCAGCTTCTTTTGCATGATATCTCTCCAGAGCTTTTGTGCTCGCCCTGTGAGACGTTGGCCTTTCGCCGATCCTTGGGTGGCGGCCGGATTTATTTCGAGATCGTAGGCAGCCATCGCCGCAGCCAGGGCGCGGGCCTTGGCGTCGGTGCTCGGCGCGGGCGCCTGCATGTTCCGGAGCATGTCGAGTTCGTTGTCGTCGACCATGGTCACTCTTCCCCGGCCGAGCGCATGAGCTGCTTCAGCCGTTTCTTCGCTTCATGGATGTGCCAGGACACTGTGGCCTCGGCGATGGCCATCGCATCGGCCGCCGCCGCGTGGCTCAGCCCCTCGCCGTATATGAGCAGGACAGCGTCACGCTGCTTGTCAGTCAATTGACGCACGGCAGCCCATAGCCGTTCGGCTGGGTCTTCTGGCAGCAACGGTCCATCGCTCGAAACCAGTGCATGAACGCCATAAGCGGCAGTCTTTGCCGTCTCCCGCGCCGATTTGCGCTGCATATCCCGGGCGGCGTTCAGCGTCATTGCATAGAGCCAGGTCGTGAAGGCAGATCCGCCACGGTAGTCGCGGATGGCGCGGCCGAGCCGTGCGCAAACTTCTTGCGCGATGTCTTCGGCGTCCACCTTGTTGCCGCACCAGCGCCAGGCAACGCGATGGACGAATCCATAATGCCTTTCGACGAGTTCGCCGAAAGCTGTCCTGTCGCCGTCGCGTGCTTTTCCGATCAATTCGCTATCGGAGGCTTCGCTTTCGTCCAGCATCATCGCCATCATTTGTCCGTTGGACGAAAGCTTTTTGGCAATCCTTGGGGTCGTGCGACGTTTTTTCTAGACGGCCTGCCCGGCAACCCAACCCGACGACCAGGCCCACTGGAAATTGTAGCCGCCAAGCCAGCCGGTGACGTCGACGACCTCGCCGATGAAGAACAGCCCGGGCACCGATTTCACCTGCATCGACTTCTGGTCGAGCGCCTTGGTATCGACGCCGCCAAGCGTCACTTCAGCCGTGCGATAACCTTCCGAACCAGCCGGCTTGATGCGCCAGGCATTGACCGCCGCGTCGACCGTCTTGAGCTGCGCATCGGACATATCGGCGAGATTGCCGTCAAATCCGGTGCGTTCGGCGATCGCCTGCGCCAGTTTCTTCGGCAGATGCGCGGCAAGTGCCGTTTGCACTGCCTGCCGTCCATTGGCACGCTTGGCTTCGCGCAAAAGACCTGCCACGTCGGTCCCCGGCAGCATCGAGATCGCGATCTCGTCGCCCTCTCGCCAATAGGACGAAATCTGCAGGATCGACGGGCCGCTGATGCCACGGTGGGTGAAAAGCAAGGCCTCGGAGAATTTGGTCTTACCGCAAGCGACGTCCGCATCGACCGCGATACCGGAAAGCGGCGCCAGCTTCTGCAAGGTATTGGCGTCGAAACTCAGCGGCACAAGTGCCGGGCGGGTCTCGACCACCGGCAGACCGAATTGGGTTGCTAGCTCATAGCCGAAGCCGGTTGCGCCCATCTTGGGGATCGACTTGCCGCCGCACGCCACCACCAGCGACTTGCACGCAACCCGGCTACCGGAGAGAAACAGCTCAAACCCATCTGCGGTCTTGATGACGTCATCGACAGTGGTCGACAGGCTCAGTTCGACACCGTTAGCCTGCATTTCCTCGACCATCATGTCGATGATCTGGCGCGCCGAACCATCGCAGAACAGCTGGCCCAGCGTCTTCTCATGGTAGGCGATGCCGTAACGCTCGACGAGCGCTATGAAATTGCGCTGGGTATAGCGGCTCAGCGCCGAAATGCAGAAATGCGGGTTCTGCGACAGAAAATTCTTCGGGCTGGCATGGATGTTGGTGAAGTTGCAGCGGCCACCACCAGAGATGCGGATCTTTTCGCCAGGTGCTGCAGCGTGATCGATGATTAGCACCGAGCGGCCACGTTTTCCGGCTTCGACCGCGCACATCATGCCAGCGGCACCGGCGCCGATCACCACGACATCAAAGGACTGCATTTCAGATAATTCCCGCTGGATCGCCAGCGCCTTGTCGGCGCGCGCCCCCCTGTTGGTCGGTCAAGGCTGTTCCCGTGCCTGATAACCGAACCTGTTGGGATGGCAAAGTTGGAAGTTACGCCAGCGTTTCAGCAAAAAACGTCGTCAGCCGCTTCCAGTGGCGTTCGGCGCCTGCCGCGTCGTAGACGCTATGATCGGAAACGCACCAGCCATGGCCCATACCGACATAGTTTTCGAGGATGTGGTCGACACCGGCTGCGCGTAGACTTTCGGCCAGAAGTGCCGACTGTTCGGGCGGAAAGCTGCCGTCGACACCTGCCGTACCGACATAGACCCGAGCCTTGAGCTTCGCTGCCTGGCGGTGCGGGCTGTCGGCCGCGTCGCTCGCCAGATTGCCGCCATGAAAGCTTGCCGCCGCAACGATGCGGCCGGGATGGGCCGCCGCCGCATTGAGCGCACGGCCGCCGCCCATGCAGTAACCGACGGTGCCGACGGGGCCGGTTACGCCCTCGACCTTAAGCGCGTCGAGGAAAGCACCGGTGTCACGCATGGTCATTTCTTGCGTCGTTGCGCCAATCAGCGCGCGCAGTTCCGCGCGGGTCTTTTCCACGACGAAAGCGGTCTTGGCGTCGAATGGTCTGTAAGCGCCGCTGCGGTAGAACAGATCAGGCACCAGAACGGCATAACCCTCACTCGCAAGCCGCTCGGCCATCCGATCAAGCGCTGCACGCGGCCCGAACGCATCCATGTAGAGGATGACGCCCGAACGCGCCTTGTCGGAGGATCGGAACAGCCCGGCCTTGGCAAAGCCGTCAGCAGTCGTGATGGTGATGTCGCGCTTGGTTGCAGTGGTCATGAACTGTCTCCGTTGCAGTTGCGGAGAACATAGTGGCTTTGCCGGCTCTCGCAACTTCACCTTGCGAGATCAGTCCTGAACCCTAACCGTCCTGGCGCCCACCTGCAGCGCGCGTCCCGCGCCCATGCCCATGACGGCCACGCCAATGCCGAGCGCCACGAACAGGAAGGCGGAGGCCGAAAAGCTGCCGGTCCAGCTGCGGATCAGGCCCACCATAAGGGGCCCGGTTGCCGCCAGCACATAGCCGACGCCTTGCGCCATGCCCGACAGATGCGCCGCGACATGCGAGTCTGGCGACCGCAGCACGATCAAGGTCATTGCAGCTGCGATCAAACCGCCCTGCCCGATGCCTTGCAGGATCGCCCAGAACAGCACAGTCGACGTCGGTGCAAACAGAATACCGAGCAACGCAATCACCGCCGCCGCAGCGAGCGTTACATTGACGCCGCGCTGGTCCTTGCGTCGCACGGCAAAGGACGGCACAGCAAGGCAGGTGACCACCTGCGCCATGACCGACACCGAAACGATAGCGCCTGCGGTGGCGGCATCGAACCCGCGCTCCCGCAGGATCGGAGCCAGCCAGCCGAAGACGCAATAGGCAAGCGCCGACTGCAGCCCCATGAACAACGTCACCTGCCAGGCCAACCGATCCCGCCACAGGCCGACTACGCGAAAGCCACTGTGGCTTGCCTGCCGCCGACTACCGAGCGCCTGCGGCGTCCAGATCATCAGCACGATCAGCGCGGGCACCGCCCAGGCAGCAAGCGCGCCCGACCACGAGCCGGTGAGAAGGTGCTCAATCGGCAGCRTGAAACCAGCGGCCGCTGCCGAGCCAGCGCACAAGGCCATGGTGTATAGCCCGGTCATCATCGCCGCCTTGTCGGCGAAATCGCGTTTCACCAGTCCCGGCAGCAGCACATTGCCGATGGCAATGGCGGCTCCGGCAAGGAAGGTTGCGAGGAAAAGCAGCGGAACCGAGCCGAACCAGCGCAAGCCTGTTCCCAGCGCGAGCAATGCGAGCGCGCCAAGCAGCGTGCGTTCGGCTCCGTAGCGCTGCGCGAGCTTCGGAGCGAAAGGCGCAAACAGCCCCAGGCACAAGACGGGCAGCGTCGTCAGCAGGCTCGCGCCTATCGTTGAAAGTCCAGTTTGCTGCATCACCTCGGGCAACAGCACCGACAGGCTGGAAAACAGTGGCCTGAGGTTGAAGGCGATAAGTACGAGGCTCGCGCCGAGCACGATCTGGGCAGCACGGCTGCGCAGCACCGGTGGCTGGGGCTTGGGCAGGCTATCTGCCTCGGCATCGATGAGTTGGTCATCAAGACCGGTTAGTGCCTCTGGCTGGCGAAAAGTCTGGTTCATTGAGCAAGCAGTCGTTCGAGTTCGAAAAGCACCGGCGCCATGAAAGCGCGCACGGCGGAGACGGCACCGTCGGGATCGCTGGCGGCGATGGCGTCGACGATGGCCGCATGGGCCTGATGGGACGGTTCGGGAAGATCGCCACCAAGGGTGGCGTGGATGGTCTCAGTGATGGCAGCAGTGAAGAAGTCGTAGATCTCCATCATCGCCCGGTTGCCGGACGCTGCGACGATCGATTTGTGGAAAGCGATGTCGCGGCGGATGAAAGCCTCGCTGCCGCCATCCGCGACCGTGCCACGCGCAGCGAGCAGTTCACCCATGTGTGCGAGATCGGCGGGCGTGCGTCGCAGGGCGGCAAGCCGAGCCGCTTCGACGTCGAGTGCGGCGCGTGCTTCCCACTGGTCGCGCAGGCCGGCTCGCTTGACCCGGTCGAGGGCTGCGGAAGGGTCGACGGCGGAGCGCACATAGGTGCCCGAGCCCTGCCGTGTGTCCAGCAGGCCCTGCGAGACAAGCATCCTTACCGCTTCGCGCACAGTGCCACGGCTCACCGACAACAGGTCGCTGAGTGACGCTTCGTTGGGAATGCGCTCGGCCACAGCCCAGCGGCCGCTCACGATTTCGGCACGCAGGCTGTCGGCGGCACTATCGGCAAGATTGGTTCGGATGGCGGGTTGCATTGGCCAATTCATCAAGTCATCAGATGACTTTGGCAATAAGCCCGTGACCGTCTGCCGTCAATGGATCGAATTAGGACAGAGAAACGGCGTGTACGGTACCAGTCGCGCGGTGGGTGCCCGGTTCGGTGCGATCAGCCGAGCCCGGCAAAACTAGCCATGTGAAAGGCCTGCACCTCTGCCGGGTAGCGGTAGGCCATGCCGAATGGACAGGCGTTGCGGTCCAGGCAGCCGCCGGTTCGGCATGGCGCGCCATTTGCCCCACGCACATGGCCGAGGCATTCCTGATAGGCGAAACCGGCGGAGGAATATGCGTTGACCGGACACGCTTTCATACAAGGTTTTCCGACACATGCATCACAAAGGTGAATCGATTTCTCAGGCACTTGAATCGAGATCTCGACATCGAACAGCAGTGCCCCGCGATAGGCATGCCACAACCCATATTCCGGATGCATGAGGATACCGAGCGGCGACGGGCTCAATCCCTCGGCACGCATGGCCCATTGCTGAAACGGCAGATAAGGCCTGTCCGAAGGGGAAACCGCCCGCGCCCCGAACGCGGCTGCCACCTTGCCGATGACCTCTTGCGACCAGGTATCGAGTGGGTTTTTCAAGCCTTCCGACTGGCTCTGCCGCCAGCGCAAGAAATGCAACCAAGGTGCAGGCCCTGCCTGGCCCACCAACAGGACTGACTTGGCGGGGAAACCTGAGAGACCAAACGGGGCTGGTTCTAAGGCGTCGAAATTGAAGCCGCCGCGCAGGATAAGGCCATGGGTGGCCAGGGCGGCCGCGATTTCATCAATATCTTGTTGAGAGGCATGCACCGCCCCTCATCCCCCTGCCGGGACCTTCTCCCCGTACAGTGACGGGGAGAAGGAGGAGCGCAGGCGTCGCGGCCACCCCCCTTCTCCCCGTTCACGGGGAGAAGGTCCCGGCAGGGGGATGAGGGGCGGCACTGCGCGTAAAAACAAATACATCACCTCTTGCCCGGATCGGAGAACGCGCTCCGCCAGACTTCCTTGTGAATGATGTTGGCGACTTTAGCCCCGCCTGAATCGGGCTCCTTTCACGTGAATGCGTCGGGCATCGACGCCTTCTTCGCGGCAATGAAGTCCTTGAGCCCGTCGTCGATGCCCGGGTCGAGATACGGCGCTTCGTAGCTTTCGAGCCAGCGGCGGGCGAGTTCGTTGGCGCGCTGAGGTGCTGTCTTTTGGCCCTCGGCCAGCCACTGCTCGTAGGAATTGTTGTCGGCAATGCTGGAGCGGTAGAACGCCGTCTGGAAGTTCGCCTGGGTGTGGTCGCAGCCGAGATAGTGGCTGCCGGGCCCGACCTGACGGATGGCATCCATCGCCTGGCCGTTTTCCGACAGGTCGACGCCCTCGGAAAACCGCTGCGTCATGCCGAGCTGGTCGATGTCCATCATGAATTTTTCGTAGCAGGAGGCGAGACCGCCTTCGAGCCAGCCGGCCGAATGCAGCACAAAATTGGTGCCGGCGAGAATGGTCGAGTTGAGCGTGTTGGCGCTTTCATAGGCCGCCTGGGCGTCCGGAACCTTGGAGGCGCAGAGCGAGCCGCCGGTGCGGAACGGCAGGCCAAGGCGGCGGGCAAGTTGTGCCGCACCATAAGAAACCAGCGATGGCTCCGGCGTGCCGAAAGTCGGTGCGCCTGACTGCATGGAGATCGACGAGGCGAAGGTGCCAAACAGCACCGGCGCGCCCGGGCGGATCAGCTGGGTGAAGGAAGCGCCGGCCAGAACCTCGGCCAGAACCTGGGTCAGCGTGCCGGCAACCGTCACCGGGCTCATCGCACCGGCAAGGATGAACGGGGTGACGATGCAGGCCTGGTTGTGGCGGGCATAGACCTTGAGCGCGCCCAGCATGGTCTCGTCGAAGACCATCGGCGAGTTGGCATTGATCAGGCTGGTCAGCACCGTGTTGTTTTCGACGAAATCGTCGCCGAAGACGATCTTGGCCATGGCGATCGTGTCTTCCGCGCGTTCGGGCGCGGTCACCGAGCCCATGAACGGCTTGTCGGAATATTTGATGTGGGAATAGATCATGTCGAGGTGGCGCTTGTTGACCGGCACGTCGACAGGCTCGCACACCGTGCCGCCAGAATGGTGGATCGACGGCGCCATATAGGCGAGCTTCACGAAATTGCGGAAATCCTCGATCGTCGCATAACGGCGGTTACCGTCCAGGTCACGCACGAAGGGCGGGCCATAGACCGGGGCGAACACAGTGGCGTTGCCGCCGATCTGAACCGAACGCTCTGAATTGCGGGCGTGCTGCGTGTAGGTGGACGGTGCCGTCTTCAGCAGCGAGCGGCACAGGCCCTTGGGAAAGTGCACGCGCTCGCCCTTGACGTCGCAACCGGCATCTCTCCAGAGCTGCAGCGCTTCGGCGTCGTCGCGAAATTCGATGCCGATCTCCTCGAGCACGGTGTCGGCGTTTTGCTCGATGATCGCCAGCCCCTCCTCGTTGAGGACCTCATAAACGTTGATCTGGCGCTTGATGTAGGTGAGCTGGGTGCCGGGCCCACTGCCCGAACGCGCCGCGCGCCGCGCCGCGGCTCCGCCGCTTGCACCACGCCCGCGCCGCGCGTTCGACGCTTCCTGATCGGTCACGAGGTTTTCTGTCATCGCCGTCATCCCTGAAACACGTTTGGCCGCCTGTCGCAGCACCTCGTCGGATCGTAGTCATGCACCCTAGGCGAAACGGCTTGCCAGCGCCAACGCCTGTCGCAAAATCGACAAGCAGGTCGGCAAGTTATCAGTCGCTTTCGTTTTGCAGGAGGTCGCAAATCAGCTATGGATTTGTAGCACTTGCAAGCTAGGTATAGCGC
>NZ_JBFUIP010000028.1:0-44561 GCF_056401815.1 Aminobacter sp. P4_D5
ATTCATGGCCTGTTGCGCGCCCGTAGCTCAGCTGGATAGAGCACCAGACTACGAATCTGGGGGTCAGAGGTTCGAATCCTTTCGGGCGCGCCATTAATTCAATAACAAATCGATAGCTTGGGCATTTTGGCAGGGCTACAAATGGGTAGCTAGCAACGAAATCAGCCACGCGTGTGMTTCTGCCAGCATCGGCCCTTCGCCCGCCCATAAGTGAAATGTAAGCCCACGTCAGGCAGCCTCATGGTCACTCCCGCAAGGGAGGATTCCTTGAACTCATGATGAGGAGCACTTCCATGGCGCACCCTGTACGCAATCATGTGCCTGCCACGATCATGCTTGTGGTCGCGACCGCTATCGCCATCCCAGCACTTTGGCTCACGCCCAGCGAAACGATGGCTCAATCCGCAGAGGTTTCTCGACACTGCGTCCAGAGCCTGACGAAACCTAAAGCCCAGACCGCGTGCTATGACACCTTCACAGATGCCATACGGGCGGCGACCGGCGGCCAGATCACCGATGCGCCGGCCGATGTACGGACGGCGGTGAACGATCAGCGCCTCCTGGAGAGATTGAGGCCCACTGGTGAAACGAAAAACGATGACATCCAGCCAAGAGGCGTGGAGCGCGTCATTGCCATTCTGCATTCTGGCGCCAATTTCGGAGGCAGCTCTTTGACGTACAGCGCCGATGGTGACTGCACCGGGTCGCTCTTCGACATAGATTTTGCAGAACCATATGTTGGCGATGAGTGGAATGACGAGGCAGAATCAATCAAAACCTTCGCCAATTGTCGTACGAGGCTCTTTGAGCATCGCGACTTCACGGGCGCAATGATCGACTTTGCTGGCGACCGGACCGACTTTGGAATTCTGGCGGACAAGGTGAGCTCGCTTCAGTGGTCCTAGAGCAAAACGCCGCCAAAGTTGAAGATTTTGAGCGATTTGGCGCGAAACTGTTCGGCGAAGTGATCCCACTTCGCCGGGCCGCCGCACTCGTTGCAAGGTGATTGCCTGTCCGCCCAACTGACGTCAGCCTAACTCCCGGGACGCCGCATTGACGATATAAGATAAGCCGCTGCAAGCGTCATGGCGGCGACCGCTATTCCGGTGCTGATCACGCCGGCTGGCGTTATTCTGGCACTGCCTTGCAAGGTAATGTTCTTCCCCACGCGCAGATCGAAAGTGGATTTGATTTCCTCAGGGTGTGAGGGGACTGCTATCGGAGGGTCTTCTTGGATAGCTGTCATTTTGAAGCTCCGTTGCACATGTGCTGCGGCTGAACCGGTCGACGCCTCTGACCAAGAGACTGGCGTCGACCGAGCTGTTTAGGCCCTATTCTCCGTAGGGGATCCAGACATTCTTGACCTGTGTCGCGTGACGAAGTACGTCGCGGTCACCTTCGGGGCCAACGATCCAGACCTTTTTCAGATTGCCGACAGACGCTTTTTCTACCGGGGCGATGCCTTCGACAGGGCCGTCATACCAAAGCGCGTCGACTTCATTGTGCTGCGCCAGAACCTGCGCCAAATCCAGCGTATTGCCGGTCACGATGTTCACCACGCCGGCCGGCAGGTCGGATGTGTCGAATACCTGATAGAGATCGGTGGCCGACAGCGGGTGCGTCTCGCTTGGAATGACGACCACGCGATTACCCGTGGCAAGCGCTGGCGCGACCAGCGCAAGCAATCCAGCCAATGGACGCTCATTCGGGCAGACAATGCCAACGACGCCGTTGGGTTCGTTCATTGCCAGCACCGCGCCATGGATCGGCACGGAATGCACAGCACCGTCATATTTGTCGGCCCATGCTGCATAGGTGAACAGGATGTCGAGCGCCTCGTCCAGTTCGGCGGCACCGTCGTCCCCGCCGGTCATCGCCGCGATCCTGGCTTCGAATTCCTGGCGGCGGGCGGCCAGGTTTTCCGCGACGAAATAGAGGATCTGCGCCTTGTTGTAGCCCGACACGCTGGCCCAGCTGCTGGCCTTTTGCGCGGCCTCCACGGCATTGCGGATATCCTTGCGGCCACCCAGACCGACATGGCCGAGCAAGGAGCCTTCAGCTGCGGTGACCTCCATGGAGTACCCGCCATCGGGCCGCGCCTGCTTGCCGCCGATATACAGTTTGGGCGTGCGATCGACGCCCTCGACCGCCTGGACCTTGTTTTTCTTGGCTGGCTTTTGTGCTGCTTTTGCGGGAGCGATGGGCTTGAGGTAGGAGAACAGCCCCTCGCGTCCGCCTTCGCGGCCATAACCGGATTCCTTGACACCACCGAAGCCGGCGGCCGCATCGAACAGATTGGCCGAATTGATCCACACCACGCCGGCCTTCAACTTCGGCGCCATGTCGAGTGCGAGGTTGACGTTTTCGGTCCACACGCTCGCCGCAAGCCCATAGCGGGTGTGATTGGCGATCTCGACTGCCTCGCCGGGAGTCCTGAACGTCATCGCCACCAGGACAGGACCAAATATCTCTTCTTGCGCGAGCAGATGAGATGTCTCGACATTGGTCAAAAGCGTGGGCGGGTAGAAATAGCCGGTATCGGGCAGATCGCAGGGCGCCTGGATGAGTTCAGCCCCCTCGCTGATCCCGGTTTGCACCAGCTCGCGAACACGCTCCAATTGTTCGGCTGAAACTATGGGGCCCATGTCGACGGATTTGTCCAACGGGTCGCCGACACGCAAGGTGCGCAGGCGCGCGGCAAGCTTGCCATACAGCTTTTCGGCAATGCCTTCCTGGGCCAGCAGGCGGGAGCCAGCGCAACAAACCTGACCCTGGTTGAACCAGATCGAATCCACGATCCCTTCAACGGCGCTGTCCAGATCGGCATCGTCGAACACGACGAACGGAGACTTGCCGCCGAGCTCGAGCGTCAGGCTCTTGCCGCTGCCGGCGGTGCGCTGGCGGATGAGCTTGCCGACTGCCGTAGACCCGGTGAAAGCGATCTTGTTGACGTCAGGATGGTCGACAAGTGCTGCACCCGTTGCGCCATCGCCGGTGATGATGTTGACGACGCCGTCAGGCAGTCCCGCTTCCTGGCAGATCTTGGCAAACAGCAGCGCCGTGAGCGGGGTCTGCTCGGCCGGCTTCAACACCACCGTGTTGCCCATCGCGATCGCGGGCGCCACTTTCCATGCCAGCATCAAAAGCGGGAAGTTCCAGGGGATGACCTGCCCGGCAACGCCAAGCGGCTCATAATTGGCGAACTCCTTCGCCTGAAGCGAGGCCCAGCCGGCGTGATAGTAGAAATGCCGCACGGCGAGCGGGATATCGATGTCGCGGCTTTCGCGGATCGTCTTGCCATTGTCCATGCTCTCAAGCACGGCAAAGAGCCGCGCGTGCTTTTGCAGGTGGCGGGCCAGCGCGTAGAGGAAGCGGGCACGCTCGCTTCCCTTCAGTGCTGCCCAGGCCGGCTGGGCGCGTCTCGCCGCTTTGACGGCCGCATCGACATCGCCGTCGCCGGCAAGCGCGATCTCGGCCAGCGTCTCGCCAGTGGCCGGGGAGGACGTCTTGAAGGTAGAGCCGGACAGGGGCGCCGAAAAGGCGCCATTGATGAACAGGCCAAACCGGCGGTCGTGGGAGTTCAGCCAGGCCAGAGCTTCGGTCTTGCTCTCGGGTGCCGGGCCGTATTCCATCGTTTCGTAGATCTCTCTTACGTTCATTGCCTTCATGCCCCTTTAGACAAGCGGGTGGCGGAAAGAGGCGGAATATGCGCCGGTGACATGATGCTCGAGCTGGCGTTCGATGTCGCCAAGCAGGCTCGATGCCCCAAACCGAAACAGGTCTGGTTCCATCCAGCGGCGCCCCAGCTCTTCCTTCATCAGGATCAGATAGGAAAGCGCGTCCTTGGCCGTGCTGACACCGCCGGCCGGTTTGTAGCCGACAAAATGGCCGGTTCGCTCATGATAGTCGCGAATGGCGCGTACCATGATGAGCGATACCGGCAGCGTCGCGTTCACCGCCTCTTTTCCGGTCGAGGTCTTGATGAAATCCGAGCCCGCCATCATCGCAACGAGAGACGCCTTGTAGACGTTGCGCAGTGTCTTCAATTCGCCCGTGGCGAGAATGGACTTCATATGCGCATCGCCACAGGCTTTGCGAAATGCTGAAATCTCGTCGTACAGTGCCGCCCAGTTCTGGGTGAGCACATGGCGGCGCGAGATCACGATGTCGATTTCGCTGGCGCCTGCTGCAACGGACGCCTCGATCTCCTTCAGCCTGAGCGCGAGCGGTGAAAGACCTGCCGGAAAGCCGGTGGAAACCGCAGCGACAGGGATGCCGCTGCCGCTGAGGAAGCGTTTCGCCGGCTCGACCATCTCGTGATAGACGCAGACCGCGCCTGTCGTCAGGTTCATTCCGGACATGCCGAGCGCTTCAAGGATATCGGCGCGTATCGGGCGCTTTGCCTTTTCGCAAAGGCGCCGAACCCGCCCCTCTGTGTCGTCGCCCGACAAGGTGGTCAGGTCGATGCATGACACGGCTCGCAACAGCCAGGCCGCCTGATAATCCTTCTTGGCGGTGCGCCTCGCAACGAGGCTCTTGGTCCGGCGCTCGATTGCCGAGGTATTCGCCCGCACGGCCTCGACCCAATCGAGATCAAGTGCCATCCCGGGATTGCGCGGCAGATTGTGCCCAATGGGAGCAGAAGGGATCATCCCTTCGCCAATTTCAGGCATGGACATCCACGTTCCCCTTCCAATCGATACTGTTGCTTTGCATGTTCGTCTTGATGCCAAGATGCGTCGCGATCGTCGCGCCGATATCGGCAAACCCTCTGAGCCCGACCGATCCCGGTTTTGCGCCCGGCCCGGCGATCAGGATGGGTGTTCTTTCCCTGGTATGGTCTGTTCCTGGCCAGGTCGGGTCGTTGCCGTGGTCGGCGGTCAGGACGAGCAGGTCGCCTGGACCCAGCTCGCGCAGGATCGAGGGAATGAGGCCGTCGACGATCTCCAGCGCGTTGGCGTAGCCGGCGACGTCGCGGCGGTGTCCGAATTCGCTGTCAAACTCGACGATGTTCGAAAACACGAGCCCGCCAGGCGGCAGATCGCGCATCGCCTGGAGCGTCGCATCGACAGTGCCTTCGATGCCTGTCGCCTTTCGCGATTCCGATATGCCCCGGCCAGCAAAAATGTCGCTGATCTTGCCAACGCCGGTCACGTGTCGGCCCGCCGCCACCAGTTCGTCGAGCAGGGTCTGGTCGAAGGGAGGCATCGAGAAGTCGCGTCGGTTGGGGCTGCGGACGAAGGCATTTTCTTCGCCGACAAATGGCCGGGCAATGACGCGGCCGACCACCAGCGGGTCGACCAGATCACGCGTCAGCGCGCAAAGCGCGTAAAGCCGGTTGAGGCCAAAATGGGTTTCGTGCCCAGCGATCTGGATGACCGAGTCCGCGGAAGTGTAGAAAATGGGCTTGCCGGTGGCGACGTGTTCGGCGCCGAATTCCTCGATGACCTGTGTGCCCGACGCATGTTTGTTGCCGATCACGCCCGGCAAGCCGAAGCGCGTGACGATGTCGTCGATCAGGCTGTCGGGAAAGGTCGGGACCTGGTTCGGAAAATAGTGGAAGTCCTTGCTGACAGGTGTTCCAGAAATCTCCCAATGGCCAGATGTCGTATCCTTGCCTTTGGAGCTTTCTACCCCCACGCCCCATGTGCCGGTTGCCGGCTCGCTGGCGATAGCCTCGCCTGCAGCCAGTCGCAATGCGTTGAACAAACCCAGGCTGCCCAGGTTGGGCAGCATCAGCGGCCCACGGCGAATGCCTTCGATATCGGCCTTGCCCTGGTTGGCTGCCTCGATGATGTGGCCCAAGGTGTTGGACCCGTTGTCGCCGTAAAGGACTGCGTCGTCGGCACCGCCGATCCCGACGGAATCCAATACGATCAAAATGGCTCGGTTGTTCGTCATGACACCAATTTTCGGCTATCGAAGCTCTTGAGCACGCGTGTTGCAAGAGCTTCGTCGATGACGAGCTCGTTGATGTATCCGCTGCGCAGCACGCCGAGCGTTGCCTTCGCCTTGGTCTCTCCGCAAACGATGGCGATGCATCGCCGATCCGACACTTCCGCGGGAGATATCCCGACAGCCTTGTCGGCGAGTTCAACCGGAACCAGCCGTCCGTTGATGTCGAAGAACCGGCCCATCAGATCACCCACCGCGTCGGTGGCAACCAGTGCTTCGTACTCGGCTTCGGTGATGACCTGATTTGCACACAAATGGTCTTCGCGGCCAAGCGAGCCTATGCCGACGACAAACAGATCCGATGCGCGGGCCTTGTCCAACAATTGCTGAACGCTAGGCTGGGACAGGAAAACGTTCTTTTCCTCCACGCTGTTGGCGAGGTAGGGAACCGGCAGGAAGTACATGTCTCCGCGAACGTTTCTGGCAAGAACCTGAACCGGGTCCATTCTGTTGGAGGCGAGCGACCGGGTCAGAGAGCCGGAAATCGACACCGCCTCCAGGTCCGGCCGCTCGATCGTAACCACCTCGGCAAAAGTGCAAGCCAAGGTTCTGCCCATGCCGATGCCGATGCGCTTGATCGATGCATCTGACAGCACTGAGGTCAGGTAGGCCGCTGCGATCTTGCTGACGGGTTGAAGAACGTCTTCGAACCGGCGCGACGACGCGGCATCGACCGGCACGACGACGCAGTTGTCGAGCCCAAACTCAGCGCAGAGCGCCATCTCGAGTTCGATGCATTCGCTCGGCCGCCGGCTGACCGAGACCTGCACGATCCGCTCGCGCTGCGCCTGGGCGATAAGGCGGTTTATGCTGGGCTGAGACATGTTCAGTGCTTTTGCGATCTCAGCCTGGCTTTTGCCCCCGACAAAATACATCCAGGCAGCCTTGACCACATTGTACTGGTGCCAGTCGCTGGATGTTTCTTTCATTCTTGTCTCCCTTGGCCAATGCAAACGGCGATGCCGTAAGCTACTTATAGGCCACGCAGAAAGCCACGGATAAGCTTTTCGAGCTTCATCGCGCCGATGGGCGCGCTGGCCTTGGTGTGCTCGTGGCTGATGTGTTCGGTGCCTAGGCCCGCGGCCATGTTGGTGATGACCGACACGGCACAGCACTTCATGCCGAGGAACCTGGCCAGGATGACTTCGGGAACGGTGGACATGCCAACGGCATCGGCGCCCAGGATTTTCAGCGCGCGAATTTCTGCCGGTGTCTCGAAGTTCGGGCCCGAGTACCAGGAATAGACGCCTTCCTTCAGCGCGATCCCTTCGGCGGCTGCAATTTCCATCAGCCTTTTGCGGCTCGCGGGATCGTAGGCGTCGACGAGATTGACAAACCGCTTGTCGGTCGGCTCGCCGATGAGCGGGCTGCGGCCCGAGAAGTTGATGTGGTCCGAAATCAGCATCAGTTCGCCCGGAGGAATGTCGGTCGAGAACGACCCGCAGGCATTCGTCGCAAACAGCTGTTCGGCACCCAGGGCAGCAAGGACTTCKAGGGGAACGCGCATCGCGTCAGCCTGGCCCTTTTCATAAAAATGCGCGCGTCCGCCAAAGACCGCGACATCGACGCCTTCAAGCTTGCCGATGACAAGCTTGGCGGTGTGGCCGGACACGCTGGCATGGGGGAAGCCGGGCAGGTCGGTATAGTCGATGGCGATGCCGTCAACGGCCTCGGTCAGATGTCCCAGGCCCGATCCGAGGATGAAGCCGATACGAACCTTGGGATTGCCGCAGCGGGCATTGATGACCTTCAGAGACTCTTCAGTGCTCATTTCAACGTTCCTTTGTGTAGGGGATACCGCCCGCAGCGGGCGGTGTTGCTTTTCCGACGAACCCGGCAAGGATTACGATCGTCAAAATGTAGGGAAGCGAGCTTTCAAGGAACTCGACCAATGCGGCGAGCACGCGGCTGTCGAAGTGTACGTTTCCATGAATCTGATAACCCACGGCCTCGACAAAGCCGAACAGCAGGCATGCGCCGAGGGCGGGGTATGGGCGCCACTTCGCAAAGATCAACGCGGCAAGGGCGATGAAACCGCGGTTCGCCGTCATTCCGTCCGTGTAGCCGGCGGCCTGGGCGGTGGAAAGATAAGTGCCGGCGACACCGCAGAGCACGCCGCCGATCAGGACGGCCGAATAGCGAAGCCTGGTGACACTGATGCCGGCCRTATCCACAGCGCTCGGTGCATCACCCACAGCCCTTAACCGCAGGCCGTAACGTGTCCGGTACAAGATCCACCAGGTCAATGGAACCAGCGCAAGCGCCAGGTAGACGATCACGCTCTGGCCGGAGATCACCTGCTGGTAAACGCCGCCCAACTGATTGTGGAAAGGCAACTCGATGCCCAGGAAGCGTTGGTCGGCATTGAGGCCAGGCGTTTGACCACCCGTTCCGAATATCGTTTGCGCCAGCAAATAGGCGATGCCGAGCGCCAGCATGTTGATGGCGACACCCGAAATCAGCTGGTTGCCGCGCAGTGTGATCGATGCGAAGCCATGGATGAGCGCAAACCCCGAAGATGCCAGCACGGCAACGAGAAGTGCTATCCAGATGTTGCCGACAAGCGCTGCTGTCGCCGCGGACGCAAAGGCAGCGATCAGCATTTTGCCGTCCAGACCGATATCGACAATGCCGGAACGTTCGGAGTACAGCCCCGCCAGACACGCCAGCAGGATTGGCGTCGCCACGCGTAGCGTCGCACCAAGAATTTGAATGATGATATCGACGTCCATAATCACGACTTCCGCGAGAATTGGGCGAATGCAAACAGGCGGGTGAGCGGGATGCGGACAAGGTTTTCCATCGCGCCGACAAACAGGATGATCAACGCCTGGATGATGACGATCATCTTCGCGGGGATCGCCGGCATCTCGAACGCCAGTTCCGCGCCACCTTGGTAAAGCGCGCCGAACAAAAGCGCGGCCAGGGCAACACCGAAGGGATGGGAGCGTCCCATCAGCGCGACCGCTATTCCGGTGAAACCCGCGCCTTCGACAAATCCAAGCACCAGTGCGTGCTGCTGCCCCAGGACGGAATTGGTGGCCATCAATCCGGCCAGCCCGCCTGAGATCAGCATGACAAGCATGACGATGCGGAAGCTGGATATCCCGGCGTAGTCGGTGGCTTTCTCGCTATGGCCGAAGGCGCGGATCTCGTAGCCGAAATGGGTTCGCCACAGCAGCAGCCAAACCAGGACGCAAGCCAGCAGTGCAACGAAGAACATGATGTTGCCCTCCATGCGCTGTACTTCAAAGCCAAACCAGGCCAGCACTTCATCGATACGCGGCAGGTGAGCGGCGTCGTCGAAGGTACGGGATTGGGGAGCGGACGCGCCGATGGGCTTAAGGATGTTGCTGAGAAGCRCAACCAGCAAGCCCGCCGCGATGTAGTTGAACATGATCGTGGTGATGACGATGTGGCTGCCGCGGCGAACCTGCAGATAAGCGGGTATCGCAGCCCATGCCGCACCAAAGGCGAACGCAACCAGAATTCCCGCTGGCAGCACGATAAGCCAATGGGTCTGGTCGAGCGAAAGTCCCACAAGCCCGGCACCGATCCCGGCAAAGATCGCCTGGCCTTCACCGCCGATGTTGAACTGCGCGGCGTGGAAAGCAACTGCAACCGCCAGGCCGGTGAGAAGGAAATTGGTGAAATAAAAGAGGGTGAAACCGAGATTGTAGCTGTTGCCGAATGCGCCTGTGGCCATCACGCGAACGGCCTTCAGCGGGTCTTCTCCGATCGCCAGCACGACGAGGCCCGACACGACGAGCGCCAGACACACGCTCAGCAGCGGAACCAGAAACACATCAGCCCATTTTGGCAGCTGGGGCATGGGAGCTCTCCCTTTGGTTCACGCCAGCCATGAGCAGGCCAAGGTCGTTTTCATCGGTGTCGTCAACGGATCGTTCACCCGATATGCGGCCATCGAACATCACGATCACCCGATCCGACAGGCCGAGAATCTCGTCCAGCTCGACCGAAACCAGCAGGATCGCCTTGCCCTGCTCGCGCAGCGAAATGATCTCGCGATGAATGTATTCGATGGCGCCGATATCCACCCCTCGCGTCGGTTGACCGATCAGCAGCAGGTCGGGGTTTTGTCCGATCTCGCGTGCCAGGACGATCTTTTGCTGGTTTCCGCCCGACAGATTGGCGGTTTTCAGGAATGGATCGTCTGGCCGAACGTCGAACGCTTCGATCAGCGCACGCGCGGCCTGTTTCATCTTGCTGGGGCGCGAGAACAGCCCCTTTGTGAATGCAGGCTTGCGGTGATAGCCGAAGCTTGCATTCTCCCAAACGCTGAATGGCATGACCAGCCCGTGGCGGTGCCGGTCCTCGGGAACATGGCCGATCCGTTTCTGGCGCTTTTCAGCCGCGCGGCCGCCGCGCGAGACGTCGAGGATCGCACCGTTCAGCCGGACCTCGCCGCTTGTCGCCGGGCGCATCCCGCACAAGATCTCCAGCAGTTCGGATTGGCCGTTGCCGGCTACGCCTGCCACGCCAAGGATCTCGCCAGCACGAATATTGAAGGAGACGGACTYCAGCCGCTCGACGCCGTCTTTTGCGACCGTCAGATCATGGACGGAAAGTACATCCTTGCCGGGCTTTGCCGCGGGCTTGAGCACTTTCAATTCGACGGAGCGCCCAACCATCAGTTCGGCAAGCTTCGTCACGCTCATGTCGGCGGTCGGATGTGTCGCGGTCATTTCGCCACGCCGCATGACGCTGACCGTATCGGTGATCGCCATGATCTCGCGCAGCTTGTGCGTGATGAACACGATCGTTTTGCCTTGCGCCTTGAGGCCCTGCAGAATCCGAAACAGATGGTCGGCTTCCGCCGGCGTCAGGACACCCGTCGGCTCGTCGAGGATCAAGATCTCGGCCTGGCGATAAAGCGCCTTGAGGATCTCGACCCTTTGCTGCAACCCGACAGAAAGATCGCCCGCCACCGCATCTGGATCGACTTCGAGACCGTACTCGCTGGCCAATTCCTTCAAGATCCGCCGCGCCTTGCTGTAGGAATGCTGCAAGCGCACGCCGTCTTCGGCGCCCAAAATGATGTTTTCCAGCACCGTGAACGGCTTCACCAGCATGAAATGCTGATGAACCATGCCAATTCCGGCCGCGATCGCATCGTTGGAGTGGCGGATTGCCACTCGTTTGCCGTTGACCTGTATCTCGCCCTTGTCGGCTTGGTAGAAGCCATACAGGATCGACATCAACGTCGATTTGCCGGCGCCGTTTTCACCTACGATTCCGTGAATTGTCCCTTTGGCCACCGTCATCGAGATGTTCTTGTTCGCGTGAACAGAACCGAACGATTTGGATATGCCAATGAGCTCAATCGCGGGGGAGACCGAAACGGTCTCCCCTGTCTCGTTGCTGACCATCTGACGGCCTCAAATTTTAGAGCGGGCAGGTGTCGTCAGTGCGGTAGTCGTGCACCTTGGTCTCGCCGGAGACGATCCGGCTTTTGGCCGCTGCGACAGCCGCAGCCATCTCGGGCGAGATGAGAGCCTTGTTGTTGTCGTCCACGGCAATGTCGACGCCGTCCTGGGCCAGGCCGAGCGATTGAAGGCCGGGCGTGAAGGCGTCTTTCTGAACGTCCATCATGGCCTGATATACGGCGACATCGACGCGCTTGAGCATCGAAGTCAGCACCTTTCCGGGATGCAGATGGTTCTGGTTCTTGTCGACGCCAATGCCAAGCGCGCCGGCATCCGCAGCCGCCTGCAGCACGCCAATGCCCGTTCCGCCAGCGGCATGGTAGACCACGTCGGCGCCACGGCCGATCTGCGACTTGGCCAGCTCGCCGCCCTTCACAGGGTCGCGCCAGGCAGCGCCGGTGGTTCCGGTCATGTTCTCAAGCACCTCGATGTCGGCCTTGGTCGCTTTGGCGCCCTGCTTGTAGCCGCAGGCGAAGGCGCGGATCATCGGAATATCCATCCCGCCGACAAAGCCAACCTTGTTTGATTTCGAGGCCATGGCGGCCATGAGGCCCACCAGATAGGAGCCTTCCTGCTCCTTGAACGTCACCGACCGCACGTTGGGAAGGTCGACAACGGAATCGATGAGCACGAACTTCGTATCAGGGTATTCCGGCGCAGCCGCCTTTACCGCCGGTCCCCACGAGAAGCCGGTGACGACCACCGGATTGTGCCCTTGCTGGGCGAAGCGCCGCAAGGACTGTTCTCTCTGCGCATCCGACTGCAGCTCGAATTCGCGGTAGGCAATGCCGGTTTCCTGGCGAAACCTTTCGGCTCCAACAGACGACGCCTCGTTGAACGATTTGTCATATTTGCCACCCAGGTCGAAAATGACCGCCGGGTTGGCATCGGCCAGGGCCGCGGACACGGCTCCAAGCATTGAGCTGGCTACGACGACGGCGCGCACAAAATTCATGATGTCCTCTCCAAACAAGGGCTCCCGACCCTTGGTTGATAATAATGCACACTATGAATTATTATTCAAACGCATTTTCCAGCGGGTACCGGCGCAGCAATCGGGTCGCAAAAGCGCCAGGCAATTGCGTTGTTGACGACCGGGCGAGCAGCGGCCCACCGAGACCATCCACATTTTTGTGTGGTGGCCGCGGTTCGACGTCGGCAAGGTGGGTCGGCAAGGCGGCATGCAGATTGAGGCGCGTACGATCGCTCCCGACGCCTCGCGTCACCTACGCTCGCGAAGACACGACAGCGTGGGTCCATTTCGCGCGAGGTGTGGTCGAGGTGCCACTTTTCGGTGGCCGCACCCTTTCACCGCGTGGCACAGGCCACACGCGGACGCATCAGAGCAGGATTTTCGCAAGGATCGCGGCGGCGGAGCCGATTACCGACAAGACCATGGCTATTGCGCCGAAAGTCTCCAAACCGGACGTTCTCATCCGCTGCGGAACGAAGCGCTCGAACGGGTCGCCTTGTGAAAAGACCTGCAATCGGTCGTACCACTGCAATCCTTGATCTATCGCGCTGAGCCACATTTTCGTTCCGCCACCCGATGTCGCCAGCGACTGGAGTGCCGCTTGCGCGACACCAATACGTCGCGGCGCATAGGGTTTCGAGGTGACCGAAACGGCACGGAAATCAAAATGTCATAAGAATTGGCGGCCAGAGTCAGTGAACGCCGGTGGCGCCTTCGTAACCCTGCATTCCAATGGGTTTTGCAGCCCAGCCGGCTGAAGCCTCTCGGCCTTACTCCGGCTTTTGCCGCAGCACGCAGCGAAAGCTGACATGGCTGGTCGAGGTGTCGACCGGCTCGGCGTGCCGGGCGGCCGGGCGGTAACGGCGGCAGTAGTTGGGCGCGCACAGATGCGAGCCGCCCTTCAGCACCTTGCGCGGGATCTTGATCCGGGGCTGGTTCGGGTCGAAGCTCGATTCGATCGGGCCACCGCGCGGATTTAGCGGCACGCAGCAGGCCTTCGGCGCATCCTCCGTGTGCTTGGTCGACCAGAAGTCGCTGGTCCACTCCCAGACATTGCCGATCATGTCATAGAGGCCGTAGCCGTTGGCCGCAAAGGCGGTCACCGGCGAGGTGCGGTCGTAGCCGTCGCTCTTGAGGTTTTCGTGCGGGAACATGCCTTGCCAGGTGTTGGCCATGTGTTTGCCGCCGGGGGTGAGTTCGTCGCCCCAGGCATATTCGGCATCCTCCAGCCCGGCACGGCCCGCAAACTCCCACTCGGCTTCGGTCGGCAGCTCCTTGCCCGCCCATTTGGCGTAGGCCTCCGCGTCACAATAAGCGACATGGACCACCGGGTGCTCGTCGAGCCCCTTGATGTTGCTGCCCGGGCCGTAGGGACGGCGCCAGTTGGCGCCAAATTTGAAGGCCCACCACTGCCCCCAGTTGCGCAGGTCAACCGGGCCTTTGGGTGGCGAAAAGATCAGCGAGCCGGCTTGCAGCAAATGCGGCAGCGCGCCGGGATAGTCCGCCGGATTCGGCGGAATCTCGGCGAAGGTGGTGTAGTTCGTCGCCTCGACGAAACGCCGGAACTGGCGGTTGGTGACCGGGGTCTTGTCCATGAAGAACCCGTCCACGGTGCCGCGGTGGGCAGGGCGTTCTTCGGCATAGTGATTGTCCGAGCCCATGCGGAACGTGCCGCCTGGAATCCACAGCATATCCGCCTTGCCGATGACTGCGCTTTCGTTCATGGCGATTTCTCTTTCAACGGCTTCGCACGCGTGACAGCATACACCTTGCCTTGGCGGTGTCGATCTTTTCGCCGCCTTGCGCTCGCGCTTCTGGGTCTCGGGATTTCTCGTCTGCAAGCTGCTTGCGCGCCTTTTCCATCGCTCGCCTGGCGTCGTCGTCCACGGTCGGGAATTGAGGGTCGAGCTTTTCCAGTCGGTCGACGATCGTTGCCGCGATCACCAGCCGTGTGAACCATTTGTTGTCGGCCGGGACCACATGCCAGGGGGCGCTTTTCGTTGCGGTGTGGCGGATCATGTCCTCATAGGCTTCCATGTAGGCGCTCCATTTCTGGCGCTCGACAAGGTCCTGGCTGGAGAATTTCCAGTTCTTTTCGGGCTCGTCGATGCGTTCGACGAAACGCCGTTTCTGCTCGTCCTTCGAGACGTTCAGGAAAAACTTGAGAACGACCGTGCCGTTGCGCGCCAGGTGATTTTCGAAGCTGCAGATGTCTTCGAAGCGCTCCTTCCAGATGTCGTCGGTCACAAGTTCCGGCGGCAGGTTCTGGCCGGCGAGGATTTCTGGGTGCACGCGGGCGACAAGCACTTCTTCGTAATAGGAGCGGTTGAAGATGCCGACGCGGCCGCGCTCCGGCAGCTTGACCGCGCAGCGCCACAGAAAGTCGTGGCGCAGTTCGGTCGAACTCGGCGCCTTGAACGAGGTTACGTCGCAGCCCTGGGGGTTGACCCCGGACATGACGTGCTCGATGGCGCTGTCCTTGCCTGCGGCGTCCATGGCCTGCAGGACGATCAGCACCGACCACCGGCCCTCGGCATAAAGCCGATCCTGAAGCCCGCGCAGGCGTTTGACGCCGGCTTCCAGCAGCTCCTTGGCGTCGTCCTTTTCGATGTCCAGGCCACATGTGTCGCCCGGGTCGAAATCCGCAAGATGGAACTTCCGGCCTTTCTTCACCCGAAATGCCTTGACGATTTCGGCTGGCAGCATGTCGGTTGCCTCTGATGCTGAACGGGAACTCGCCGCTATTTTGCCGGCGGATAAATGGTGAGCCAGTCGCTCTTCATGTCGACGATCGTCCAGCCCTTGGCTGTGCCTTCGTCGAGCGCCTTGTCGAGCTTGCCGATATGCGAYTGCCGRTCATAAGCCCATTCGCGGTCGGCGTCGGTGTGGTGGACGATGCCGATGAAGCGCGCGCCGTCGCCGGCCGCCGTCCATTCCAGCATCTGCTGGTCGCCATCCGAATTGCCAAAGGCGAGGATGGGACGGCGGCCGATGAAATTGTTGATGCCCGAAGGCTTGCCAGGGCCGTCGTCGATGAACTCGACCTTGGGCTCCTTGACCAGAACCGGCTTGCCGTCGCGCAATTCGAACTTCGTCACCCCGGCTGATCCGATGACCTGTTCGGGAGGAATGCCATAGGCCTTTTCAGCGAAGCCGCGCATGAATTCGACGCCACCGCCCGAGACGATGAACGTCTTGAAGTCGTTGGCGCGGAGATAGTCGAGAAGCTMCAGTTGCGGTTGGTAGACCAGCTCGTCATAGGGGCGATCGAAACGGGGGTGGCGCGCTGTTTTCAGCCAATCGGAAACGATGGCGGCATATTCATCCGTGGTCATGCCCGAATGGCTTACCGCCATCAGCTCCATCAGGCCCTTTTCGCCCGATGCGGCGAGCCCTTTTATATCGCCTGCCAGCACGGACTTGAAAGGCTCGGTGTCCTTCCATTCCGGGTGCTGTGGCGCCATCGCCTTGATGCGGTCGAGAGCAAAAGCCAGCTGGAAGTAGATTGGCTGCTCCGACCACAACGTTCCGTCATTGTCGAAGACAGCGATGCGCTCTTCGGGTTTTACGAAATCCGCGCCGCCATCCTTCGTCACCTTGGCGACGAAATCCGTGATCGCCGACTTCACCGCGCCGTCCTTCCACGACGGCAACGGGTCGGCCTGGGCAAGGGCGCTGGAGACAAGCGCCAGCAAAAGGAGAGGAAGTGCCAGGAATGTTTGCAGGAAGAAGTTGCGTGAGGGGGTCATCAAAATCGCCTCCGTCTGAACTGCTCATCTGTGATGCTATATGCGTTTTCTCCAATCCTCCAGAGCGAAACCGAATGCCGTTTCTGTTAGCACTCGTTGATACTAATACAATCTCATACATGGACCGAAAAAGACCATCGGATTATCAGTTTATTTACAATGCGTAAGCTTTGGCGCCGACCAATACATTCCTGATACGTTCCGTCTTCCCTTGCGTGAAGTGCGCCAATACAGTGACTGTGCCGAAAGGAGGTCCGGCACAAAGTCCGCCGACATTTTGGCGGACACCCCCGTCTTGAAAGCACCGGTTCGTTCCAACTGATTTCGCTCAGGAGTATGACTATGCGGAAGGGAAGTATCTTGAGGGCGGCGATGATCGCTGCGGCCAGTTGTTTGGCCATCGGGGCGGTTTCATCCGCCAGCGCGCAGGACGCGCAAAAACCCAACATCCTCGTCATCTTCGGCGACGACATCGGCCAGACCAACATCTCAGCCTATTCCATGGGCTTGGTGGGATACAAAACTCCGAACATCGACCGCATCGCCAAGGAAGGCATGATGTTCACGGATTATTATGCCGAAAACAGCTGCACGGCGGGGCGCTCGACATTCATTACCGGGCAGACGTGCCTGCGGACGGGCTTGTGCAAGGTCGGCGCTCCCGGCGCTCCCGTTGGCCTGCAGCCAGGTGACATCACGATCGCTCAAGCACTCAAGCCTTTGGGTTATGCCACGGGGCAATTCGGCAAGAACCACCTTGGCGACAAGGACGAATATCTGCCGACCAATCACGGCTTCGACGAATTCTTCGGCAATCTTTACCACCTCAATGCCGAAGAAGAGCCGGAAGCCCCTTATTGGCCAAAGGACGACGCTGAATTCCTCAAAGCATACTCTCCGCGCGGCGTCATCAAAGCCTCTGCCGACGGCAAGGTCGAAGATACCGGCCCGCTGACCAAGAAGCGCATGGAGACGATCGACGACGAGACGACCGCTGCTGCTATCGACTTCATGGATCGCCAGGCCAAGGCCAAGAAGCCTTTCTTCACCTGGATGAACACGACGCGCATGCATCTCTTCACCCATGTCCGCGAGTCCATGCGCGGCCAGAGCGGCATGCCCGGAAACGAATATGCCGACGGTATGGTCGAGCATGACGGCGACGTCGGCAAGCTCCTGAAGGCGCTCGATGACTTGGGCATCACCGACAACACCATCGTCGTCTACGCCACCGACAACGGCCCGAACCAGTTCTCCTGGCCGGATGCGGCAACGACGCCGTTCCGCAGCGAAAAGGACACCAACTGGGAAGGCGCGTTTCGTGTACCGGCAATGGTCCGCTGGCCGGGGCACATCCAGCCGGGGCAGGTCTCGAACGGAATGGTTTCCGGCCTTGACTGGTTCCCGACCCTGCTTGCGGCCGCCGGCGATCCGGAGGTCAAAGATCGCCTGCTGAAGGGATGGAAACCTGAGGGGAGTCAGACCACCTTCACGAACCATCTCGATGGCTACAACCAGCTCGACTACCTCACCGGTAAAGCTCCGAAGAGCGCGCGCAGCGACTTCTACTACTTCGATGACGATGGCAATCTCGTTGCCACGCGTTACGATGACTGGAAGGTGGTCTTCCATGAGCAGCGGACACCGGGCGGGTTCGGCGTCTGGCAGGACCCGCTGACAGTTCTGCGCCTGCCCAAACTATTCAACCTGCGTATGGATCCCTACGAGCGGGCAGATATCGTCTCCGACCAGTACAATGATTGGCTGGTCAGGAACGACTATCTCCTCGTAAAGGGGCAATTGCAGGGAGCCGCCTTCCTCGAAACCTTCGTGAAGTACCCGCCCAGCCAGCGCGTTGCCAGCTTCAACATCGAGGGCGTTCGCGACGAGGTGAACAAGGCGATCGACAAGTCATTCAAGGATCGCGGCATTGAGAAATAATCGAACCATCGATCAGCTCTAGCTCGCTTTCAAAGCAACACGGGCGCACCATCATCGGTGCGTCCGGAGACGAAATACGGGGCTCGCATGACCGCACACGACGACATTGTCGACCTCGGCAAACGTATCGGCCAGTCAATCATCGGCCAGGATGCCATGATCGAGCGCCTGCTGCTCGGCCTTTTGAGCGATGGCCACCTTCTGGTCGAAGGCCTGCCCGGCCTTGCCAAGACCCGCGCCATCAAGAGCCTGGCAAAAAACCTCGACGCCAAGCTGTCGCGCGTCCAGTTCACGCCCGACCTTTTGCCCTCCGACATCACCGGCTCGGAAGTCTATTTCAGCGAGGGCGGCAAGGGCGAATTCAAGTTCCAGGAAGGGCCGATCTTCGCCAATCTGATCCTCGCCGACGAGATCAACCGCGCCCCCGCCAAGGTGCAGTCGGCGCTCCTGGAGGCGATGGAGGAGCGGCAGGTCACGGTCGGCGGCGACAGCCATCCATTGCCTGAACTGTTTCTCGTCATGGCGACGCAGAACCCGATCGAGCAGGAGGGCACCTAYCCGCTGCCCGAAGCMCAGCTCGACCGYTTCCTCATGCATGTGCGGGTCGACTATCCCGCCCGCGAGGCCGAAGCCCAGATCATGCGGCTGGTGCGCAGCGAAGAGGATGGCAGCGCCAAACCCGCAGCCAAGCAAGCCGCCAAGCTCGACCCCAAATCGGTCTTTGACGCGCGCAAGCAGATCGGCGGCATCACCGTTTCCGAAGCGGTGGAGAACTACATCGTCGCGCTTGTCTACGCGACGCGTGAGCCGGCCAAGCTCGACAAGGATCTGGCGAGCTGGATCCAGGTCGGCGTCAGTCCGCGCGGCTCGATCGGGCTCGACAAGGTTTCCCGCTCCTACGCCTGGCTCAAGGGCCGCGACTATGTCAGTCCCGACGATGTGAAGGCGGTGGTACATGACGTTTTCCGCCACCGCCTGATATTGTCCTACGAGGCGCATGCCGCCGGCGTCACCGCCGACCAGGTGGTCGATCGTGTCGTCGAACTGGTGGCGGTCGCCTGACGGAGGCATCCATGGGCTTCTCCTTGTCAGCGCTGGGACGGTCGAAGGGGCTGACGAGGCCGCGCACCACGGCGTCAGCCGAGGGGGTGTATACGACGGTCGAGCAATTGGTGGCGCTGGAAGCAGCGGCGCGGGATTTCAATTTCCTCCGCAAGCAACCCGTCAATCGCCTGCTCGCCGGCCGCCACGCCTCCAACATGCGGGGGCGCGGGCTTTCCTTCGAGGAACTGCGCGACTACCTGCCAGGCGACGACGTCCGCACCATCGACTGGCGGGTGACGGCGCGCACCGGCAAGCCTTTCGTTCGCGTCTATGACGAAGAGAAGGATCGGCCCGCGCTGATCGTCGTCGACCAGCGCATGAACATGTTTTTCGGCAGCCGCCTGATGATGAAATCGGTGTCGGCGGCGGAGACGGCGGCGCTCTGCGCCTGGCGGGTGATGAACCTCGGCGACCGTGTCGGCGGCTTCGTCTTCAACGACACCCGCATCGATGAACTACGACCCCATCGAAGCCGGGCGGCAGTGATTGAACTCGCCGGCGTGATCGCAAAACAGAATGCCGACGAGCTGAAGGCCGATCTGTCCGACCATCGCGGCTCGGGCCAGCTCGACGTCGCGTTGGAGGCTGTCGCCAATGTGGCGCGTCACGATCATCTGGTCGTGGTCATCAGCGATTTCGAGGGCCATGGTCCGCGCACCCGCGACCTGCTTTTGCGGCTGACGATCAGCAACGACGTGATTGCCGTGCTGGTCTACGATCCGTTTCTGCTCGAGCTGCCTGAGACCGGCCACATCGTCGTCAGCGGCGGCTCGATGCAGGCCGAGCTGCCTCTCGGGCACGGCAGGGTCCGGAGCGGGGTTGCCGATTTCGCCAAAAAGCGCGGCGATGAGCTGATGGCCTGGCAAAAGGAACTCGGCCTGCCGATGCTTTTGGTTTCCGCAGCCGAGGCAACCGCACCGCAACTGCGCCGAACGCTGGGCCAGCTTGCCTGGCGGCAAAGAAGGCGCTGACCATGGAGCCGGTACAGCCCCAACAGGATCCACTGACCAGACTGGCGCTGGAAAAGCTGGCTGACATCGCCGTTCCAACGCCTGTCTCATGGATGCCGCAGACCTGGGGTTGGGCGCTGCTTGCGCTGATAGCCGCAGCTTTGCTTGTCCTTGCCGTGTGGCGCTGGCACAGGCGGCGCGTCGCTAACCGCTATCGTCGCGAGGCGCTTGCCGAACTGACCAGGATCGAACAGACGCTCGGCGATGCAGCGGCGCGCGCTGAAGCCCTTGAAGCCATGCCCGAACTGCTGAAGCGTGTCGCGCTCGCCGCCTGGCCGCGCGATGCCGTGGCCTCGCTCAGCGGCGGAAACTGGCTCGCTTTCCTGCGCAAGCATGGCGGCGAAAAATCCTTTCCTGAGCCGGCCGCACAGTTGCTCGACGATCTCGAATACCGTTCAAGGCAAACGCGCACCGCTGTCAGCGAGGATGACGCGCGCATGTTTGCGGCCTCCGCGCGCCGATGGATCGAGGGCCATAGTGTATCAGCTTGAGTACCCATGGTTGCTTGCGGTGCTGCCGCTGCCATTGCTGATCTGGTGGCTGGTGCCGGCTTACCGCGAGGAAACCGCCGCCATCCGCATCCCGTTCTTCGGCGAGGTGGCCGATGCTGCCGGCGTTGTGCCGACCCAAGGTTCGGTCATACCGCGCACAAACTGGGTGCAAAGGCTGCTCGCGCCGCTGTGCTGGTTTCTCATCGTGCTGGCTCTGGCACGGCCCCAGTTTGTCGAGCCCCCGATTACCAAGACAGAGCCGCAGCGCGACCTGATGCTGGCGCTCGATCTCTCCCAATCGATGGACACGCGCGATTTTCGAGATCCGACGGGCCAGCTTGAAGCCCGCGTCGATGCCGTGAAGCAGGTCGTCGCCGATTTCGTCAAGCGCCGGCAGGGCGACCGCGTCGGGCTGATCGCCTTCGGCGACGCGCCGTATCCGCTTGTGCCGTTCACGCTCGATCATCTCACCGTCCAGACCATGATCGAAGACGCGCTGCCCGGCATGGCGGGGCCGCGAACGGCTCTGGGCGATGCCATCGGCCTTGCCATCAAGATGTTCGCCGACAGCAAGGCGCCGGAGAAGGTGCTGGTCGTTTTGACCGACGGCAACGATACGGCAAGCAAGATGCCGCCGGACCGCGCGGCCGATATCGCCAGCCAGAACAAGATCGTCATCCACACGGTCGGCATCGGCGACCCCAGCGCCACCGGCGAAGACAAGCTCGACATCGCCGCGCTGCAGAAGATCGCCACGACGACCGGCGGCCGCTATTTCTTCGGGCAGGACCAGAACCAGTTGGCGGATATCTACGCTACCCTCGACAAGATCACGCCCGCCAACCAGACGACACTGTCCTGGCGTCCCAAGATCGAGCTGTTCAGCTATCCCCTGGGCGCTGCCCTGCTGTTGCTGATCGCCTATCACCTGTTCGCGTGGCTGTGGGTCGTTCTGCGCCGCAAGCCTGTCGACCGGGCAGGGCAGGCCTCATGATCGGGGATTTTCATTTCCTGCGACCATGGTGGCTTCTGGCCATCTTGGCCGCCATTGCGCTGGTGTTTCTGGTGTCCCGGCAGACCGACGCGCGAGCAAGGTTGAGTGGGCTCATCGCCCCGCATCTGCTCGACAGTCTTCTGATCGATCGGCAAAGCAGCAAGCGGTGGCGGCCGGTGCATTTCATCGCCGTGGTCATCGCACTTGGCGCCATCGCGGCGGCCGGACCGACATGGCAGCGTCAGCAGCCGCCTTTTGTCGAAGACAGGGCGCCGCTGGTGCTGGCGATCGACGTCTCGCAGACGATGGACGCCATCGACATTTCGCCGTCGCGGCTCGAGCGCGTCAAGCTCAAGGTCCAGGACCTGCTCAAGCTCAGGCCCGGCGCGCGCACCGCTGTCTACGCCTATGCCGGTTCGGCCCACATGGTGCTGCCGCTGACCGACGACGCCGATCTGGTCAAGACCTATGTCAATGCGCTGCAGACACGGATCATGCCCGTGCAGGGCAAGGATACGGCCAAGGCGCTGCTAGCCGTCGAAGCCGGGCTGAAAAACGAGCAGGTGCCGGGCACGCTGCTTTTCCTCACCGACGGCGTCGAGCCGGCGGCGACGGATGCCTTCAAGAATTATGCCGGCAACAATGAGATCATGGTTCTGGGTGTCGGCACTGAAGAAGGCGGGCCGGTGAAGACCGGGGAGGGCGAGTTCCTGTCCGAAGGCGGTGGCCGCGTCATTGCGAAACTCGATGTCGCGCAGTTGCAGGCGCTCGGGCGCGATGCCGGCGTCCGCGTCGCCACCATCACCATGGACGACAGCGACATCCGCTGGATCGCGCAGCGGGTGCAAAGCCATCTGCAGGCCAAGCTCGCCGAAGGCCACACACGCTGGCTCGATGTCGGCTGGTGGCTCATCATTCCCATCGCCGTGCTCGGTGCGTTCTGGTTCCGTCGCGGCTGGACGGTGCAATGGGCTTTCGCGGCCCTCGTCGTGGCAACCCTTGTTGCACCGGACCGCGCCAACGCTGCCGGGTTCGATTTCGCCGGCATGTGGCTGACGCCTGACCAGCAGGGGCGGCTTGCCTTCGACAAGGGCGACTATGCCGGTGCTGCGGCGCATTTCGCTGACCCCATGTGGCGCGGCGCGGCACTTTATCGGGCGGGCAAGTTTTCCGACGCGATCGACGCTTTTGCGCAGGTCAGGACTGCCGAGAGTTATTACAATCAGGGCAGCGCGCTGGCCCATCTCGACAAGCTCGATGAGGCAGTAGTCAGCCTCAACGAGGCGGTGAAGCTGCGACCCGACTGGCCCGAAGCCAAGGCCAACCTCGCCGTCCTGGAAAAGCTCATCGCCGAGAAGAAGGACGAAGAGGACGAGCAGCAACAGGACCCCAATGAGAAGCCGGACCAGGTCCAGTTCGACGACAAGGGCAAAAAGGGCAAGGCAGGCACGGTCGACCTTGCCCGACAGACCGCCGAAATGTGGATGCGCAACATCCAGGTCACGCCGACCGACCTGCTAGCCCGCCGATTTGCCCTTGAAGCAGCGGGAGGCAAGCAATGAACCTTTTCCCACGCTGCCTGGCTGCCCTGTTCTTCGTCATCGCCGCTGCTGCACCGCTTCATGCCGCTGAGCCGACCGTCCGGGTCGAGATCCTGACGCCTGCGCCCATCGTTGCGGGCCAGCAGGTTCAGGTCCAGGTCGATGTATTAGTGCCGAATTTCTTCATGTCGCCGCCGCAGTTTCCGAACTTCGATATTCCGAACGCCGTCGTCACCTTGCCCGACATACGGGCCCAGAACATGGTCGAGACAATCGACGGCGAGAGTTTTTCGGGCATTCGCCGACTGTACCTCGTCACTCCGCAAGCTCCCGGCGAATACGTGTTGCCGCCGGCGGAGATCACCTTCGCCTATGCGGCGGTTCCAGGCCAGGCGACCAACGGGTCGGTGAAGCTGACGCCGGTGAAATTCACCGTTGCCGGCGTGCCGGGCGCACCCGCAGGGAATGTGGCGACCGCGGCCGCGCTGACCGTTAGCCAAAACCTCGACCGCGAGCCCAATGGGCTGAAAGCCGGCGACACGCTGGTCCGCATCGTCACCACTGATGCACAGGGCATGCAGGCGATGATGATCCCGGTGCCGGATTTTGGCGCCCCCGACGGCGTGCGCATGTATCCGCATGATCCCGTGCTGTCGGATCAGGATGGCAACGGCAAGCGCATCGACCGCGTCACCTACGCCTTCGAAAAGCCGGGCAGCTACATTTTGCCCGCCATCGAGATCGATTGGTACGACCCGGCATCGCAAAAGCACGAAACGGCGCAGGCCCCCGAAATAGCTGTGTCGGTCGTCGAGGCCGCTGCCTTCAAACCCGCCATCGCACCGCCGGCTGCTCCCGAAAAACCGGCGCCCCCGGCTTGGGACGCATGGCTGAAATACTGGCCGTGGGCGGCGGCTGCGATTGCCGGGCTGGCGGTCCTGGCCTGGCTCATCACCAGCGCCTTGCCGTGTCTCGCCGCCTGGCGTCACGCGCGCATGCTGGAACACGAACAATCCGAGGCTGCCTACTTCCAGCGTTTCGAGCACGCCTGCCGGTCGGGCAAGTTGCCCGTCATCTATGCGGCGCTCGATTCCTGGGCGCGCCGGTCCAGTGTCGCGCCGGTGTCTTCCTGGCTCCGCCAGACCGGCGACACGGCAACACAAGCTGAATTCGAGCGGCTTGAAGGTGCAATCTTCGCTGCCAAGGCGGATGCCGTGCCTTGCGATCCACAGAAACTTCAGCTCGGAGTAGCGCGCGCCAGAAAACAATGGCTGGCCAGCAGCGCAGGTAGCTTCTCGCCCGTTTCAGCCTTGCCAGCGCTCAATCCTTGAGCCTTTTTCTGGGCGTCAGCTGACGGTCTTTTCTTTCTTCTGTTCGCAGTCCCGGCCCTGGCCGCTCGGTTTGGGGCAATTCTCCCCTGTGCATTCCTGCGCTTTTGCACGAGCGGTGAAGTGCCACGGCGTGTCCGGCACGGCCAGCAGGCTCAAGATTGAAACTGCGTAAAGGAGCAAGCGCATGTCACTCTCCTTGATGCATTGCAGATTGGGTTGGCCGCAACGAGCGGGCACACCTGCCTAGGCGTCTTCTCACGGCCATTTGCGCAGCATAACCCAACTGCCAGCGCGGTAAAGCGCCAGGTGCCTTGCCTGGTGGTTGTGCAGGCAAGGAGCGCTCGTGCCGGAGTGGAGGCCGTAGCTCTGCCAGCGTATTTGCATTTGCCGCGACGGCCATTTTTGTTTAAGGGCAAACGCATGTCGCATCTGCCTGAGACACTGCTCGCTGGTTACCGCAACTTCATGACCGRACGCTATGCGGCCGAGACTGACCACTACAAGTCCTTGGCGCGCGAGGGACAGTCGCCTGAGACAATGGTCATTGCCTGTTGCGATTCCCGCGCTGCACCCGAAACTATCTTCAATTCCGGCCCGGGCGAACTGTTTGTCGTCCGCAACGTCGCCAATCTCGTGCCGCCTTATTCGCCGGACGGCGAATTCCATTCTACTTCGGCCGCGCTCGAATTCGCCGTGCAGGCGCTCAAGGTGAAGAACATAGTGGTGATGGGCCACGGCCGCTGCGGTGGCATCCGCTCGGCGCTCGATCCCAATTCCGCGCCGCTGTCGCCCGGCGACTTCATCGGCAAATGGATGAGCCTGGTCGCGCCTGCCGCAGAGACGGTGACCGGCAATACGATGATGACGCAGACCGAGCGGCAGACCGCGCTCGAGCGCATTTCGATCCGCTATTCGATAGCCAATCTGCGCACGTTTCCATGCGTGAAGATCCTTGAGCAGAAGGGGCGGCTGGAGATCTTTGGCGCCTGGTTCGACATCTCGGCGGGCGAGTTGTGGCTGATGGACCGCAACACCGGCGACTTCGAACGCACTGCCATCGCCTGAGCGTTCGCGGCTGGCTCCATCTCAATGACTTGAATGGCCTGACGTCTCCAGCCTAGGCTTGCGGGACAGACGTTGCCTTTGGCGCCTGTGCCCATTGCTGCGCCAGCGGAGAGCCAATTGATGACCATCGCCACCCGCCATTCGCTCGACGGCAGCCATCGCCCGATGTTCATTGGCGGCGCGTGGGTGGAGGCTGCGTCCGGCCAGACGATGGAGACGCGCAATCCCGCCACCGGCGAGATTATCGCCACCGTGCCGCGTGGCGGCAAGCGAGACATCGAACGCGCGGTCGCTGCCGCTCGCAACGCCTTTGACGGCCCGTGGAGCCGTTTCAAGCCGCATGAACGGCAGAAGCTGTTGTTGAAGATCGCCGATCTGTTCGAGCGCCACTGGGAAGAGATCTGCATTTCCGACACCACCGATATGGGTCTGCCCATCGTCAGGGCGCGGGGCAATGCCAACCGCGTTCTTGGCATGCTGCGCTACTACGCCGGCATGGCCACCGCCATTCACGGACAGACGATCGAAAACTCGCTGCCTGGCGACATCGTCTCTTACACGCGAAAGGAACCGGTCGGCGTCGTTGGCGCCATCATTCCGTGGAATGCCCCCACGGCAGCTTCAGTGTGGAAGATCGGCCCGGCCCTCGCCACCGGCTGCACCGTGGTCTTGAAACCATCAGAGGAAGCGCCGCTGACGCCGTTGCTTATCGCCGAACTGATGGCCGAGGCGGGCGTCCCTGACGGCGTCGTCAACATCGTCACCGGCACTGGCCCGGAGGCTGGAGCGCCGCTCGCCGAACATATGGGCGTCGACAAGATCGTCTTCACCGGCTCCACGGCTACCGGCCAGAGCATCGTCCGCGCCTCGGCTGGCAACCTCAAGCGCGTGTCGCTCGAACTCGGCGGCAAGTCGCCGGTCATCGTCTGCGCTGACGCCGATCTCGAACGCGCGGTGCCTGTTGCCGCCATGTCGGTCTTCGCCAATTCCGGCCAGATCTGCATCGCCGGCTCCAGGCTGTTCGTCGCGCGTTCCATCCATGACGAATTCGTCGCGCGTCTCGCCGCCTATGCCGGAGCCTTGCGCATCGGCAACGGCATCGACCCGAGCACCGAGATCGGCCCGCTGATCTCTCCGCGCCAGCTCGACCGCGTCGAGGGATATCTGCGCGCCGGCACTGAGGAGGGCGCTCGCCTCGTCGCCGGCGGCAACAGGCTGTCTGATGGCGCGTTCGCTGCCGGCAACTTCGTTGCCCCCACCGTCTTTGCCGGCGTCTCCGACACGATGCGCATTGCGCGTGAGGAGATTTTCGGCCCGGTCATTTCAGCATTGCCCTTCGACACGCTCGACGAGGTGGTGCGACGCGCCAACGACACCCCCTACGGCCTTGCCGCCGGCGTCTTCACCCGCGACCTCGCCACCGCGCACCAGCTGTCGCGGCGGCTCCATGCTGGCTCGGTGTGGGTCAACACCTACCACGCCATCGACCCGGCCATGCCTTTCGGCGGCTACAAGATGAGCGGCTACGGCCGCGAGGGCGGCGCCGAGCACCTCGACGAATATCTCAACACCAAGGGCGTGTTCATCCGCATCGACTGAACTCAGGCGATCGCCTGCCGTTCGAGCTCGGCACCCAGCGCGTCGAGCAACTGGCGCGTGCCACGCTCGCGGCCGCCGGCGTCGTCGAAATCATCGAGAAACACACCTTGCTCGGTGAAGGTAAGCCGCGTGCCCTGGCCGTCAGGAGCAAGCTCGAAGGTTGCCAGCGACACCGAAATGCGGGTGTCGCCGAGATGCATGTCATAGCTGTAGATGATGCGTTCATCAGTGACGATGTCCTGATAGATCGCGTTGAAGCGGTGCACCGGCCCGCCCTTCGGCCCTGCCGAACTCACCTCGCGGCCGCCGACGCGAAAGTCGATCTTGCGCTCCAGAGTGTCCCATTCCTTGGGCCCGGAAAACCAGCGTGCCTTGGCCACAGGATCGCTCAGCGCATGAAAGACCCGCGCCGGCGATGCGTCATAGCGGCGCTCGATGGTGAATGTGGCATGCGTCACGGATCGTTTGGTCATTTCGAACTCCCTTGCTCTGGTTCGTTTGATGTCTCGGCCAGGAATTCGCCCAGCCTGTCGAGGCGGTGTTCCCACTGCGTGCGGCGTTCGGAAATCCAGCCCTCGGCGCGCCTCAGTGCCGTGGGCTCTATCTGGCAGGTGCGCACGCGGCCCACCTTGGCCGTGTGGACAAGGCCGCTTGCTTCCAGCACTTGCAGATGCTGCATCACTGCCGACAGCGACATGGCGAAAGGCTCAGCCAACTGGCTGACCGATGCCGGCCCCTGGCACAGACGGTCGACCATGCCACGCCGGGCCGGGTCGGCCAGTGCCTGGAACATCAGGTCGAGTTGTGCCGGATCATGCAGCATCGGGATTTTCCATCAGCCGGGGAACATGTGGAAGTAGGGCTCCGCTTCCTTGTAGACGCGCGCCACCGAAGGCCGCGCCATCAGACGACCGAGATAGGCGGCGGAATGGGGATGGTTTGCCGCGAGCGGCATGATCTTGTCGGCATAAAACAGGGCAGGGGCCGCGGCACAGTCGGCCATCGTGAAGTTCTCGCCCATCGCCCAGGTCTTGGATTGCATATCGTGTTCCACCATGCCGAGCGCGGTCTCGAGCTGTGCCCGTGCCGCCGCCACGCCGTGCGGATCGTTGCTGCCTTCTGGCCGGATCTTGTCGGTCACGATCTTCTGCATCGGCGCCTGGACATAGAGGTCGAAGAAGCGGTCGCTGAGCCGTGTCTGCGTCGCTTCATCTTGATCGACAGGCACAAGCTTCACCGCGCCGGGGTAATGCTGTTCGAGATATTCGATGATGATACTCGATTCCGGCACGATGCTGTCGCGCGCATGATCCTGCAACACCGGCATCTTGCCGATCGGCCAGAGCTTCAGGAACGCCGCTCGTGATGACGGCTCGCCAAGGTCGACGATCAGCGGCTCAAACGGGATATCGTTCTCGTACAAGGCGATCAGTGCCTTGTGGCAGAACGAGGCAAGAGGGTGGAAATGCAGCGTCAACGACATGCCGGAAACCTCATGGACCATGCTGGGTTCAAACACTGAAGTAATTGCTTAAGTATCACGACGCCAGGGCGCCGGCAAGTGCGCTTGGAGAATGCGTGCAAAATGAAAAAAGCCGCGGCCGGCATCCCGGTCGCGGCTTTCGCAAATTCTACAGGCTGGTTCGGCTCAGCCCATGAGCTGGAATTCGTAGAGCCTGCGATAAAGGCCATCGGCCTTGATCAGGTCGGTATGGCGACCCTGCTCGACAACCTTGCCGTCCTGCATCACCACAATGTTGTCGGCCTGGTGCACGGTCGACAGGCGGTGCGCGATGGCAATCGTCGTGCGCCCTGACGCCAGCTTCTCCAGCGCTTCGCGGAACAGCGACTCCGACTCGGCATCGAGCGCGCTGGTCGCTTCGTCGAGCAAGAGAACGTTGGCGTCGCGCAGGATGGCGCGTGCGATCGACAGGCGTTGCTTCTGGCCGCCCGAAAGCAGCGCGCCGTTTTCGCCGACCTGGGTGTCGTAGCCGTTCTTCAGCGACATGATGAAGTCATGCGCATTGGCGGCCTTGGAGGCTGCGATCACCTCTTCGTCGCTGGCGCCCTCGCGGCCGAGCCGGATGTTGTGCATGATGGTGCCGGAGAACAGGAACGTGTCCTGGCTGACATAAGCGATGCGGTCGCGCACCGAGTGCAGCGTCGCATGCGCGATGTCTTGTCCGTCGAACAGCACTTCGCCACTGTCAGGATCGTACATGCGCATGATCAGGTTCATGACCGTCGACTTGCCACTGCCGGACGGGCCGACAAGTGCCGTCATCTTGCCGGGCGGGAAGATGAGGTCGAGATCGCGCAGCACCGGCTCGCCATCGGCATAGGAGAAACTGACATCCTTGAGTTCGATCGTGCCGGAGCCGGGCACCAGTGGCGTAGCCCCGGGCCGCTCGGAAAGCGTCAGCGGACGGTCCGAAAGTTCAAACATCATGCGCACGCCGATCAGGCCCGCTTCCAGCGACACGCGGAAGCGCGCCAGCCGCTTGGCAGGCTCATAGGCGAGCAGCAGGGCCGTGATGAAGGACATGATGCTGCCCGGCGTCTGTCCACCCTGGACGACCAGATAGCCGCTGACCAGAACCACACCGGCGATGGCGAGGCCGGCCAGCGTTTCCATGATCGGGCTGGTGCCTGCTTCCAAAGCTGCGATGGAGTTGGCGCGCTTTTCCACGTCGGAAACGGCGCGGTACATGCGGGTGCGCATGATCGGCTCAAGATTGAAGGACTTGACGATCCTGACGCCGACCGTCGTTTCTTGCATGACTTGAACGATTTGGGCAAGCGACAGGAACTCCGCCTCCATGATCTTGCGCACCCGGCGCAGGATCAGATTGACGCCGAAGATGGCCATCGGCCCGACGATGAAGGCGACCAGAGACATGACCGGCTGCTGGTAGACCATCACGAAGATCAGGCCGATCAGTGAAAACAGGTCGCGCACAAACGAAGTGACGATGACGTCAAGCACGGTTCGCGCTGCCTGCGCATTGTGCGTGACGCGGGTGATCAGGTCCGACGACGGGACCGAGTGATAGAAGGAAATGCCCTGGGCGAGGATGCGGTCGTAGATCTTGCGCTGGCGGTCGGCGATGATGCTGTTGCCGACGCGGCTCAAGAAAAACGCCTGCACAAAGGTCGCGATCCCTTTGGTGATGAAGATCGCGGCAACCAAGCCCGCGATCTGGTAAACGCGGTTGAGATCCTTGCCGATCACGAACTCATTTGTGATGTCCTGCATGATCCAGGCGCTTGCAGCCGTCATGCCGGCCACGACCATCATCGAAGCGATTGCAATGGCATAGCCGAACGCATGCTGGCGGAATGACTCCCGGATCAGCCGCCAGATCAGGAGATGGTTCTGTGTCGGACGAAAAAAACGAAACAAATCAATGAGTCCCTTGGGTCGCACCCCTGCGCGGGTCTATATAAAGCAACGATTGGCGAAGGGAAACCGGCAAATTTTGGGACCAACGGTCGCGGGTGGCAAGGACTCGTGGACAGCGGGTGGGTAGCGATTGCTGCTATATGCGATTTCGCATACCCTTGACCAAACGATAAAAACACGCCTTCGCCAAAGAAGACCAAAACCAGCCAGAGGTGGAAAGAATGCCAAGAAATTCAACTGATTTCGGCTTGTCCAGGCGTACCCTGATCAAGGCTGCGGGTGCGTCCGCGGCCGTCGCGATGGCCGGTCTGCCCGTGCGCCTGTTTGCGGCTGACCCGCTGAAGGTCGCCGCCGTCTACACTGTGCCTGTGGAGCAGCAGTGGGTCAGCCGTATCCACAAGGCGGCAAACGCTGCCAAGGAACGCGGCGACATCGAATATGTCTATTCGGAAAACACCGCCAACAACGACTATGAGCGCGTTATGCGCGAATACGCCGAGGCCGGCCACAAGCTGATCCTGGGCGAAGTGTTCGGCGTCGAAGACGCCGCACGCGCGGTCGCCAAGGATTATCCCGACGTTGCTTTCCTGATGGGATCGAGCTTCAAGCCGGATGCCGCGGTGCCGAATTTCTCGGTGTTCGACAACTACATCCAGGACGCTTCCTACCTCTCGGGCATCGTCGCAGGCGCCATGACCAAGTCGAAGAACATCGGCATGGTCGGCGGCTACCCGATCCCCGAGGTTAATCGTCTGATGAACGCCTTCATGGCCGGCGTAAAGGAAACCGCGCCCGACACCAAATTCCAAGTCTCCTTCATAGGCTCATGGTTCGATCCGCCCAAGGCCAAGGAAACCGCCTTCGCCCAGATCGACGGCGGTGCTGACCTGCTCTACGCCGAGCGCTTTGGCGTTTCCGATGCCGCCAAGGAAAAGAAGGTTCTGGCGATCGGCAACGTCATCGACACCCAGGCCGAATATCCCGAAACCGTGGTTGCCTCGGCGCTCTGGCACTTCGAACCGACGCTCGACAAGGCGATTGCCGAGGTCAAGGCCGGCGCCTTCAAGGCCGAGGACTACGGCGTCTACTCATTCATGAAGAACGGCGGTTCCTCGCTTGCACCGCTTGGCACTTTCGAAAACAAGGTGCCGGATGACGTCAAGGCCAAGGTCGCCGAGAGAGAAAAGGCGATCAAGGACGGGTCGTTCACTGTCGAGATCAACGATGCGGAGCCGAAATCGAGCTGATGACAGCTCTCTTCTCCCCGTCCTGAGCTTGTCGAAGGGACGGGGAGAAGATGCCGGCAGGCAGATGAGGGGCAGCATCAGCCTCTCAGAAGTTGGTGCCGCCCCTCATCCGGCCTTCGGGCCGCCTTCTCCCTTGAACGGGGAGAAGGGACCTCCATCGCTGCGGCCATCCCATGTCCATCGCCCCTGCCATTCCCGTCCTGCGCCTGTCCGGCATCACCAAGCGTTTCGGCCCGCTCACGGCCAACGACGCCATTTCCTTCGAACTCAAGCGGGGCGAGGTTATCGCCCTGCTTGGCGAGAATGGTGCGGGCAAGACCACGCTGATGAATATCCTGTTTGGCCACTATGTCGCCGACGAGGGCAGCGTCGAGGCGTTCGGCAAGCCCTTGCAGCCGGGCGACCCGCGCGCAGCACTCGACGCCGGTATCGGCATGGTGCACCAGCATTTCACGCTTGCCGACAATATGACGGTTCTGGAAAACATCGCGCTCGGCACGCAAAGCCTTTGGCTGCCGCGCCTCGACCGGGCCGCAGCGCGCCTGCGCATTGAGCAGCTTTCTACCGATTTCGGCCTGGCGGTCGATCCTGCCGCTATTGTGTCGGGTCTTTCGGTGGGCGAGCGCCAGCGCGTCGAAATCCTCAAGGCGCTTTACCGCGACGCCCGCATCCTGATCCTCGACGAGCCCACGGCGGTGCTGACGCCGGCCGAAACCGACGCGTTGTTCCGCACGCTCAAGCTGCTGGTCGCCAAGGGCCTGTCGATCATCTTCATCTCGCACAAGCTGCATGAAGTCATGGCCGTTAGCGACCGCGTGCTGGTGCTGCGGTCGGGTCGCCTTGCCGGCGAGCGCGCCACTGCCGCAACCGACCGCAAGGAGCTTGCGGCGTTGATGGTCGGACAGGAGGTCAAGCCCGCCGAGGTCGTGCCGGTCGAGCCGGGGGCTGCTCTTCTCGTGCTCGACGCAGTGTCCACCGGCCGTCGCAATGGTGCTGCACTCGACGGCGTCTCGCTCACCTTGCGCGCCGGCGAAATCACTGGCCTTGCGGGCGTTTCCGGCAACGGCCAGGCGGCACTTGCCGCGCTGCTCGCCGGCACGGAACGACCCACAAGCGGGAAAGTCGTGATCGGCGGCAGGCAAATTGGCGACTGGTCACCTAAGGCAGCCCTTGGTCACGGCATTGCCCGCATCCCCGAGGACCGTCATGCCGTCGGCACCATCGGCGACATGAGCGTGACAGAGAATGTCATTGCCGAACGTTACGCCAGCCCGCGCTTCAGCCGCATGGGCTTTCTCGACTGGAAGGCAGCGCGTGATTTCGCCGAACAGATCATCGCCGACTACGACGTCAAATGTCCGTCGCCTGAGGCACGCATCCGCCTTCTTTCGGGCGGCAACATGCAAAAGCTCATCCTCGGTCGTGCGCTCGATCCCGAACCGTCCGTGATCCTCGCCAGCCAGCCGACGCGCGGCCTCGATGTTGGCGCTGTCGCCTATGTCCACCGCATGCTGCTCGCCGCGCGGCAAAGGGGAGCTGCGATCCTGCTGATTTCCGAAGACCTTGAAGAGATTTTGGCCCTGTCCGACCGCATCGTCGTGATGTCCAAGGGCCGGCTGTCGAGCCCGTCTGCTCGCGGCGAACGCAGCATTCGCGAACTTGGGGAACTGATGGCCGGACACGGCGAAGAGGGAGGCAAGGATGCGGCTTGAGCCCAAACCCGCACCCTCGCTCGGCATGACCTTGCTGTTTCCGTTGGCGGCCGTCGCTGCCACGCTGGTGCTGACATCGCTGCTGGTGCTCGCTGCCGGCGCTTCGCCGCTGTCGGTATTCTACCTCGTCGCCAAGGGTGCCGCCGGATCACAATTCGCCCTGCTTGAGACGCTGACGCGCGCCACCCCGCTGATCTTCACCGGCCTTGCCGTTGCCGTCGCCTTCCGCGCCAAGCTGTGGAATATCGGCGCCGAAGCCCAGCTCTATATCGGCGGTGTGGTCACGGTCGTCCTCGGCACCGGCGCGCTGCCACTGCCCTCGGTCATCCTTATCCCTGTCATCATGCTTGCGGCGATGCTCGCCGGTGGCCTGTTGCTGCTTGGTCCGGCAATCCTCAAGACCCGCTTTGGCGTCGATGAGGTGGTGACCACGCTGCTGCTCAACTTCATCGTTTTGCTGTTTGTCTCGATGTTGCTCGAAGGCGTACTCAAGGATCCGATGGGCCTTGGCTGGCCGCAGTCGCAAAAGGTCATCGCGTCGGCCCAACTGCCGCGTATCATCCAGGGCAAGCGCCTGCACTACGGCTTCGTTGTAGCCATCATTTCGGCGATTGTTGTCTGGGTCATCATGAAAAAGACCGTGCTCGGTTATGAGATGCGCGCGGTCGGTCACAACCCCGAGGGCGCGCGTTTCGTCGGCATTCCGGTCAACCGCGTGCTGATGAAGACGGCACTCCTGTCGGGGGGCCTCGCCGCCCTTGCCGGCTTTTCGGAAGTGTCGGGCCTCAAGGGCAATCTGACGCTCGACCTGTCGCCTGGCTACGGCTATTCGGGCATCGTCGTTGCGATGCTGGCGATGCTCAATCCGCTTGGGGTCATTGCCTCGGCGATCTTCGTGGCCGGCATCTTCGTCGGTGCCGACGCGATGAGCCGCACCGCCGGCGTGCCGAGCTACATCGCCGACGTCATGGTCGCGACAGCCTTGCTCACCATGGTGGTCGCAATCCTGTTGACGCGGTTCCGGGTGAGGTGGAAGTGACCATGGACGCGTTTGAAATCCTCTTCACCGCCTCGTTCTGGGTCGCTGCCATCCGCATCGCCTCGCCGCTGATCTTCGCCACCATGGGTGAACTGATCTGCGAGCGCGCTGGCGTGCTCAATCTCGGCATCGAAGGCATCATGACCGCCGGCGCCTTCGCTGGCTGGTTCACCGTCTATGCCGGCGGCGACCTGTGGACCGGGGTGTTGGTGGCAGCTCTTGCCGGCGCCATGTTCGGGCTCTTGCATGCAACGCTTACCGTGCCGCTTGGCCTGTCGCAGCATGTCGTCGGCATCGGCGTCACCTTGCTTGCCACCAGTCTTACCTACTTCACCTATCGCCTGGCGTTGCCGGAAGTGACTTCGCCGCCCAAGATCGAGCCGTTCCAGCCCTTGCCGATTCCTGGCCTGTCGAAGATCCCGCTGTTGGGCGAGGCGCTGTTTACACAGACGCCGCTCACCTATCTCGCCTTCGTGACCGTCGCTGTCGTTGCCTGGGTTCTTTACCGCACGCCGGTCGGTCTTGCCGTCCGCGCCGCCGGCGAAAACCCTTCCGCCGTCGAGGCGCAAGGCATCTCGGTCACCGCCATCCGCATGGGCGCGGTCATGGTCGGCAGCGCGCTGATGGCGGTGGGTGGCGCCTTCCTCACCATGTCGGCGTTCAACTCGTTCTTCTTCGAGATGATCAATGGTCGCGGCTGGATCTGCATCGCACTTGTCGTCTTCGGCTCATGGCGGCCGGGCAAGGCGCTGCTTGGCGCCATCCTGTTTGCTGCCTTCGATGCCTACCAGGTCCGCCTGCAGCAGCTTTCCGGCGGCATCGTGCCCTATCAGGTGTTCCTGATGATGCCCTATGCACTATCGATCCTGGCGCTGATCCTGGTGGCGCGCCGCGCCACCTATCCGAAAGCGCTGATGATCCCTTATCAGAAAGGCGAGAGATGAGCTTCGACCTGATCGTCAAGGGCGGCACGCTGCCCGACGGAACCATTGCCGACATCGGCATCAAGGGCGACAAGATCGCAGCGATTGAGCCCAGGATCGAGGCTGCGGCCAAGACCATTGTCGACGCGTCGGGCAACCTCGTCAGCCAGCCCTTTGTCGATCCGCATTTCCACATGGACGCGACGCTGTCCTACGGCCTGCCGCGCATCAATGCCTCGGGCACGCTGCTCGAAGGCATCTCGCTTTGGGGTGAACTGAAGCCGCTGCTAACCCATGAAGCGGTCAAGGAGCGCGCGCTGGCTTATTGCGACTGGGCCGTGTCGATGGGCCTGCTCGCCATCCGCACCCATGTCGATACCTGCGACGACCGCCTGCTGGCCGTGGAAGCACTGCTCGAGGTCAAGAAGGAGATCGCGCCCTATATCGACCTGCAGCTTGTAGCTTTCCCGCAGGACGGCCTCTACCGCTCGCCCAATGCGCGCGACAACACGATCCGGGCTCTCGATATAGGTGTCGACATCGTCGGCGGCATTCCGCATTTTGAGCGCACCATGGCCGACGGCACGCGTTCGGTGACCGAGCTTTGCGAGATCGCCGAAAAGCGCGGCCTGATGGTCGACCTGCATTGCGACGAGACCGACGATCCGCTGTCGCGCCACATCGAGCAGCTTGCCTATGAAACCCAGCGCCTCGGCCTGCAGGGCAGGGTGGCGGGCTCGCATCTGACCTCGATGCATTCGATGGACAACTATTATGTCTCGAAGCTCATCCCGTTGATCGCCGAAGCAGGTGTCTCGGCCATCCCCAATCCGCTGATCAACATCATGCTGCAGGGCCGCCACGACAGCTACCCCAAGCGCCGCGGCATGACCCGCGTGCCCGAGATGCTGAAGGCTGGCATCCGCGTCGGCTGGGGCCAGGATTGCGTGCTCGACCCCTGGTATTCGCTCGGCACAGCCGACATGCTCGACGTCGCCTTCATGGGCCTGCATGTCGCGCAGATGTCGAGCCCGGCCGACATGCGCCACTGCTTCGACATGGTCACCAAGGTGAATGCCGAGATCATGGGGCTCGACCATCTTGGCATCGCCGTCGGCAAGACAGCGAGCCTCGTCGTGCTCGACGCCGGCAACCCGATCGAAGCCGTGCGCCTGCGCGCCGAGCGGCTGTGCGTCATTGCCAAGGGCAAGGTCGTTGCCGAGCGGGAAAAGCGCGAAACCAGCCTGTCGATCAGGGGCCGCCCGGCCTCGGTCAATCGCCGCCACATCGTGCCACCGCAGGCGAACTGAACCTTGCCGGACAGCTTTTCGAAGTCGTATGAAGAGCTTACAATCTAACGAGCGCAGGAGAAGCAGGGCCATGAGGAACAGCACGATTTTGATGCTCCTGATGACCACGTTGCTGGCCGGCTGCGTCACGGCTCAAGAGCAGCGCGCGCTCGATGAAGCAAAGTGCCGCTCCTACGGATTCAACAAAAAGAACGACGCTTTCGCCGCGTGCCTTCAACGCATCGATCTCGACCGTCGCGCCGCCTTCAGGGAAAGGACATACGACGATTTCTACGGGCCGTTCTACTATCGCCCGGCCATCGTCAGGCCTTGACCGGCGTGCGACGCCGCAACGCATCGCGATCGCCAAGTTAGCCCTCGCAAATGCGGCCTTCTCGGCCTAGATAGCGCCATTCGGGCTCGTTGCCCGGCGGATTCCTTGCCAATGACCTTCCGACAAGCCATCGCCCTCCCGAAGAACAATCTTGTTCTTGCGGGCATCCTTCTCATGTTGCTGGGCGACTTCATGTTCGCGCTCAACGACGCCATGGGCAAATGGCTGGTCACCAGCTTCTCCGTTGGCCAGGTTCTGTTGATCCGTTCCATCGGCGCCTTCATCATCTTGGGCCCGATGATCGCCAAGCAAGGCGTCGGCCCGCTGACCAAGGTCGAGCGTCCCGGCCTGCAGGTGCTGCGCGTCGTGCTCGCCACCGCCGATACCGGGTTTTTCTATGCCGCTGTCGCTTATCTGCCGCTTGCAGACGTGATGACCTTCTACATGGCCGGGCCGATCTATATCGCCGCCCTGTCGCACTTCTTCCTGGGCGAAAAGGTCGGCTGGCGGCGCTGGATCGCCATCATGCTCGGCTTCTGCGGCGTGGTCATCGCATTGCGCCCGTCCACCGCCTCGCTGTCGTGGCCTTCGCTCTTTGCCATCGTCGGCAGCCTGTCGTTCTCCATCACGCTGATTCTCAGCCGGAAGCTGCGCGCCACCAACGACACCACGCTTGTCACCTGGCAGACGCTCGGCGCACTCGCCGTCGGCGGCGTGCTTGCGATCGCCGACTGGCGCACGCCAAATGCGCTCGACTGGTCGGCCATGCTGCTGCTCGGCGTCGTCTCTTGCGCGGCGCACCTGATGATCACGCGCGCGCTCAAGCTCGCGCCGGCCTCGCTATTGGCGCCGCTGCAATACACGCTGCTGTTGTGGGCGGTGGTCATGGGCATCGTCTTCTTCGGCGATTACCCCGACGCGCAGGGCCTCATAGGTTCCGCGATCATCGTCGTTGCCGGCCTGTTCATCTTCCACCGTCAGAAAGTGGTGGACAAGGCCGAGCCCGAGACGGTCCCGACCAGTGTTCACTGAGGCCTATCTGCCCAGCACGAGCGCCCAATAGCGTTCTTCGCTGCCGGCGTCGGCGCGCACATAGGCGAGGCCGAAGCTGGAGAAGCGCGGGTCGAGCATGTTGCGGCGATGGCCGTCCGAGTTCATCCACATCGAAAACAGCTTGGCCGGCTCCATCCGGCCATGGGCGATGTTTTCAGCGGCCGCACCTTCGACGCCATTGGCGTTCATGCGCGTCGCAAAATCCTTGCCGAGGCCCGTGGTGTGCGCCATGCGCCCGGCGCGCGCCATATAGCCGGCCTGCTGTAGCGCGGCGCGCTCCAGCGTGGGGTTGGGCGTCAGCGGCGGCAAGCCGTGCTCCGAGCGGATGGTCTGGAGGTAGGCAACACCGGTCGTCGAAGCGCCGCCGCCTTCGCCGACAACGTTCGAACCCGTCTGGCAGGCCGCCAGGAATAGCAAGCCGCCCATCGTCATTGCGCGCGACACTGCGCTGATCATCCGCTGAGCCATTGTCCGATCCTTGTTCCGTCCCCCGCCAGCCTTGATAGTGCAGATCATGGCTTTTTGGCGAATTCCGGCGATCTTCAGGCCTTCACGCGCTTTGCTGTCGGGTCGAACATTGGGTCGAGATGAATCCTGGCGGGCACTTTTTCAGTCGCCACGACGAGTTCGTAGTCGCCCGATTTGAGGAAGTCGTCGCTGACGCCTGACGGGTTGCGGACATAGCCGTAGCCGATGTTCTTGCCCACCGTGTAGCCGTAACCGCCACTGGTCAGATATCCCACCGGCTCGCCATTGCGCAGGATCGTCTCGCGCCCCACCAGGACCACGTCCTTGTCGTCGACGGTGAAGCCGGCGAGCCGCTTGGTTGGGGCCGTGCCGGCAAGTTTTTCCAGCGCCTTTCGCCCGAGGAAATCGGTGTTTTTCCTGAGCTTCACCGCCCAGCCGAGCCCTGCCTCGAATGGCGTGTCGTTGGGCGTGATGTCGGAGCCCCAGGCGCGGTAGCCTTTCTCCAGCCTCAGCGATTCCAGCGCGCGATAGCCGATGGGGCGGATGTCGTGCGTCTTGCCCGCTGCCATCAGTGCGTCGAACACCTCGCCGGTGGCGGCGATCGGCACATGCAGTTCCCAGCCGAGTTCGCCGACATAGGTGACGCGCAGCGCCCTGACGGTCGTGCCTGCAATGACGATTTCGCGGGCATGGCCAAACGGGAAAGCAGCGTTCGAAACATCGGCCTTTGTCACGGCTTCCAGCACGTTTCGCGCTTTCGGCCCCATCAGCGAAAGCGTGCCGAATTCCTCGGTCACGTCGACAAGCCTGGCGTCGAGCCCTGATGGGATGTGGTCGCTGATCCAGGCAAGGTCATGCGTGCGGAAGCCCGTGCCGGTAACGATGTAGAATTTGTCGTCAGTCAGCCGCGCTACGGTTAGGTCGGCTTCGATGCCGCCACGGGTGTTGAGCAATTGCGTGTATGTCAGTCGCCCTGCAGGCTTCGCCACGTCGTTGGCGCAGATGAAATCGAGCGCCTGTTGCGCGTCTGGGCCGCTCATCTCGTATTTGGCGAAGGACGACTGGTCGAAAGTGCCGACCGCCTTGCGCACATGAGCGTGTTCGTCGCCGACGGGCTGGAACCAGTTCTGCCGGCCCATCGAATAGATGTCCTTGGCCTCGATGCCATCAGGCGCGAACCAGTTGGGGCGCTCCCAGCCGAGCTTGGAGCCGAACACCGCGCCATGCTTCTTCAGCCGCTCATAGAGCGGCGAGACGATGTAGGGCCGGCCGCTTTCATATTCCTCATGCGGAAAGCCGATCGTGTAGTGCTTGCCATAGGCTTCGAGCGTGCGGTCCGACACCCATTGGCGGTCGCGGTGCAGGTTGGAGAAGCGTCTGATGTCGACGACCCAAAGGTCGAGCGGGGCTTCGCCGTCGACCACCCATTGCGCCAGTACCCAGCCCGCACCGCCGCCCGAGGCGATGCCGAAGGCGTTGAAGCCGGCACCGACGAACATGTTCGAGCATTCCGGTGCCGAACCGAGAATGAAATTGCCGTCAGGCGTAAAACTCTCCGGGCCATTGATCATCTGCTTGACGCCGACGGTCTCCAAGGCCGGAACGCGCGCGATCGCCTGCGTCATGTGCTGTTCGAAATGGTCGTAGTCGTCGTCGAACAGGCGGAACTCCCAGTCATTGGGCACATCGCCGGTGGTCCATCCCTGCGGGTTCGGCTCGTAGCCGCCCATCACAAGCCCGCCGACCTCTTCCTTGAAATAGGTGCGGCGGTCGGGATCGCGAATGGTCGGTGCGTCGGTCGAAAGCCCCGGCACTTTCTCGGTGATGATGTACTGGTGCTTCACCGGCTGCAGCGGCACGTTGATGCCGGCCATGGCACCCACCTGCCGCGCCCATTGGCCGGCACAGTTCACCACCTTGTCGCAGGCGATGTCGCCCTGGTCGGTCTTCACCTTCAGGATGCGGCCGTCCTTCATCTCGAAGCCGGTCACGCACACATTCTCGAACAGCTTGGCGCCATGCATGCGCGCTCCCTTGGCGAGCGACTGGGTGATGTCGGAGGGGCTTGCCTGGCCGTCGGTCGGCAGCCAAGAGGCGCCAACAAGATCGGACGTCTCCATTAAGGGCCACATGCGCTTGACCTCTTGCGGCGACACCAGCTGCATGTCCATGCCGAAGCTCTTTGCCGTCGTTGCCAGCCTCTTGTATTCGGTCCAGCGGGCCTGGTTGGTGGCGAGCCTGAGGCACCCGGTCATCTTCCAGCCAGTGGCCAGCCCCGTCTCAGCCTCCAGCCCCTTGTAGAGGTCGACCGAATATTTGAGCACGCGCGTGATCGACGCCGACGAACGCAGCTGCCCGACAAGACCGGCCGCATGCCAGGTTGAACCAGAGGTCAGTTTGCCCTGCTCAAGCACGATGACGTCGGCCTTGTGGTCGCGGGCGAGATGGTAGGCCGTCGAGCAGCCGATGATACCACCACCGATGACGACGATCTGCGCATGTGAGGGGAGGGCCATTGTCAGAGCTTTCCGTATTGCGTGCGATAGGTTTCGAGTGCCGTCTCGAGCTTTTCGAGGTTCTCGGTGGTGTAGGCGACGTAGTCGACACCGGGGGCGGAGAGGTGCAGTTCCGAGACCATGCTCCACATCGCTTCGCGCAGCAGCGAGGCGCATTGCATGGCCGCGTGCGAGCGCCTGATTTCCCGGTCGGGCGCCGCGCCAAAGTAATTGGCAAGCAACTCGTCAGACTCCTCGGATGTCATCCCGGCATTGGAAGCCGTGCCGGCAAGATCGAACATCGCGGTCGAAAAGCCGGCATATTCGAAATCGATCAGCCAAAGCCGCTTGCCATCGTCGAGAAAGTTGGCCGGCAGCAGGTCGTTGTGGCTGAAGATGATCGGCAGCGGCGTCTGCGCCTTTTCCAGCGCGTCGGCCAATGCGAGATAGCGCGGCAGCTCGGCCGCCATCCGGCTTTTGCCGGCCTCGAGCGTGCGGGCATAATCGCGGATGACATGGAACGCCCAGAACATGAAGCCGGGGCCCGAGACATGCCAGGGCATCTCGTCATGGAAGCGCCTGACCAGCTTCGCGATACGTGCCGCATTGGCGCGCACATCGTCAGCGCCATAAGTCTTGGCACCGAGGAATTCGGTCACCATCACACCAGGCGCGGCGTATTGCAATTCCGGGGCGAAGCCCGCCTCATGGGCTGCCTTGGCGACCATCACCTCGCGGTCGCGAAAGACATGATGGAAGGGAAAATCCTGTCCGAAGCGTACCACGTGGGCTCCTGAGGCATCCCTCACCACCCAGCTTTCGTTGCTGATCCCGCCCTTGAGCGGGGCGATCGTCAGCGCCCCGTTCCACAGCGGCAGGGCGCGGATGCGGTCCTCGCTCGTCGTCATCCAGCCCTCCGCGCTGTGCATGACGCGTTCCCCATTGTCGCGTCTTGATCTTATTGGGTGATAGTCTCACGCAGCGGAAGCGCCGATGTCAACGCAAGTTTGTGGCTTTAGTTGTTTTTATGACCGTATCTGTTGAGATGGAGCGCAATGTCGCGGTAGACTCGGGCAGAAAACTCCCCATTTGCGGCCATGCCGCGCATTCGACCAGGGCCGCATGATGAACCATTCCAAGCGCCACAACGAAATCCTGCGCCTGCTCAACGATGAGGGCACGATCACCATCGCCGACCTCGCCAACAAGCTTGGCGTGTCGCTGGAAACCGTGCGGCGCGACGTCAAGCCGCTTACGGCGGACGGGTCGATCCTGAAGATGCATGGCGCCATCGGCCTGCCGTCGGTGGTGGGCGAAGCGCCCTTCGAACGGCGAATGCGCGACAATGCCGACGCCAAGCGCGCCATCGCCAGGGCGGTCGCGGCAACGATCCATGACGGCGAGGCGGTCATGCTCGATACCGGCACCACCACCAGCTACCTCGCCCGCGAGCTGCTCGGCCACCGCCGCCTGACGGTCGTGACCAATTCGTCCGACATCGCCCGCACGCTGGCCACCGTAAACGGCAACAAGGTCTACATGGCGGGCGGCGAACTGCGCAGCGACAGCGGTGCGGCCTTCGGTGTCTCGGCAATCGAATTCGTCAGCCGTTTCGCCGTCACCCACGCGGTGATTTCGGCCGGTGCTGTCGACGTCGCCAACGGTGTGATGGACTACAATCTGGAAGAGGCCGAGTTCGCCCGCGTGGTGTTGTCGCGCGGCCAGCGATCGGTCGTGGTCACCGACCACACCAAGTTTGGCCGCCAGGGCCTGGTCCAGGTCTGCGGCTTCTCCGGCTTCACCGAATTGGTCACCGACCAGCAGCCATCGGCCGACCTGGCGAAAGCGCTTGCAGACGCTGGCGCGCAGCTCACCATCGCCGGCGCCTGAGGCTTAAGCCTGTACGAAGACCAGCCTGAAGCAGGCGCCTTTTTGCTCGCTGCACGCAAGCTCGATACGACCGCCATGTATCTGCATGATCTCCTGCACCAGGTTGAGCCCGAGGCCCGCCCCATGCCCGCGCGGCCGCAGCCGGTAGAAGGGCTCGAAGATTTTTTCACGCTCGGCTGCAGGCACGCCGTCGCCCTCGTCTGAAACCTCGACGATGGCCGGGCTGTTCACCGCAATCGTGATCTTGCCTGTGCCGCCGCCATGTTCGATCGCGTTCTGAACGAGATTGGTGATGGCGCGTTCTACTGCGGTCCGGTCGCCTTTGGCGAACAGCTCGCCGCGCGCTGGCTCAAACGACATCTCGTAGCCTGCCGCAAACGCCATCGGCGCGAGATCAAGGACAACTCCACGCGCCACCGCCACCATGTCGATGCGGGAGAAGCTTTGCGCCTGCCGGCTGAGGCGCTGGATGTCGAGAAGCTGATCGGTCAGCGTCGACAGCCGCGCCGTGTCCTGCAAGAGCCTCGCCCGCTCGGGCGTCGCCGGCAGTGAGGTGATGCGGGTGTTGAGGATCGCGACCGGCGTGCGCAATTCATGCGCTGCGTCGATCAGGAATCTTTTGTGTCGTTCATAGCCCTTGTCGAGGCGATCGAGCGCGCCGTTGACGGCCTTGACCAGCGGCGCGATCTCCGAGGGGATGCGATCGACCGGCAGTCGCACGCCGCGCTCATCGATATCGATCTTCTCAGCCAGCGCCGCTGCCTGCCTCAGGCCCCGGAAGGCGCTACGCACCACCAGCGGGATCACCAGCAACGTCGCCACCGCCATCACCCCGCCGACAGGGAGGATGACCTCCATGAAGAGTTCGGGTGTCACGGCAAGCAATGCGGTGATCTGGAACCGGCCTTGCGCGCCGGTGAAAATCTGAACCCTGCCAGCGCTGGTGTCGTACCACTGAACCGTCGCAGCGGGCAGTGTCGTGCCCTTCTTCCAGACCAGCTTGGCATTGTCGATATGGTCGAGCGCGGCGGCCATGCGGGTGAATTCAGGGGGCACGGTGCCTTCGGAAAGGGTGTGGCCCTGCTCGTCGCGCAGCACGAACCACAGGTCGGGCACCTCTTCGCGCAGGTCGGTCAGCGCCCGGCCCTGTTTGAGAACGAGTTCGCCCGATGCGTCCTTTTGGACAGCTTTTTTGAGGACTTCGACCGCGCGGCCTTCATATTCGTCCGGAATGACGCCGGTGACGATGAGCGCGCCGAGGATCATGAAGATCAGCAGCGTGAGCAGGACGACCTGCAGCACCACCAGCCGCCATACCAGCCGCCATTTCAGCGAGATCGGGCGGAAGAAGCGCGTGACCGGCCGGAGAATCCGCAAGAAGAAGTTCATGAAATCTCGCGCAACAGGTAGCCGACGCCGCGCACGCCGTTGATCTCCACCTTGCCGTCGGCTTCAGYCAGCTTGCGCCGCAGCCGCGACACATGCGTGTCGAGCGCGTTGGATTGGAT
>NZ_JBFUIP010000029.1:0-43841 GCF_056401815.1 Aminobacter sp. P4_D5
CCCATATAAGGCGGCATATCGGCTCGGATGCGTGCGTAGCCGGTCTTCAGATTTCGCCTATTGTAACGCACTCCTGGTCAGGCCGGCTGCAAAATCGAGATGATTGGGTGAGGGCGATGCTTCCCTTGGTCTCGGAATATTATAAGTGCAAGCTTGTAATGGAAGATGTTCGTCAAGAGTAGATCTTGACTGAGATCGGACAGCTCGCGGGTGCCTCAGATAAATGGATTTGAGATTTGTTGTGGGCGTGTGTCATCGACACGATGCCCTTATGTAACCGGCAGCGGCTGCTATTTTCCTAAGTTGCTGAAGGGTGTTCGGCTGCGTGGAATCGCCGGGAGCCGGTATTCACGAAATTTGTTGCTAAATTAGCATCGGGCTGCGAGCCCGCTGGGCAACTCAACATCCATTCCCTTAGGGTTGGTTCGCAACGATTTGGGAATAAATCAAGATGCTGGTGGGCGGGATGGGACTCGAACCCATGACCATTCGATTAAAAGTCGAATGCTCTACCAACTGAGCTACCCGCCCGACCGTACGTAGCTGCTTACTTGCTGAGCTACGTGCTCTCGAAGGCCGCGCGGCGACCTCGAAATTCGGCCGGAACATAGGGAGAGTGCCCCGGCGGGTCAACCGGAAAAATGCTGTTGCAAACAGCCTGTGGAATGTCGGTCCTAGATGCCCCGCCTGCCGCGTTGGGCCAGCGTAATATTAAGGGGCAGTGATATTGCTGGCGTCATGTCCCGCTGCTAGATCATGGCGCCCAATATCGGGCCACCATCGTTATGGAAATTTATAAATGCGTACTTTTTTGAAACTCGCCGTTGCTTCCGTTTTGGTCATGTCGGCTCTTCCCGCAGTCGCCCAGGCGGAAGATCTGGTCTTTACCCTCAAGAACGGCACGTCGTCGGTACTGACGAATTTCTATGCCTCGCCGGTCGGCGTCGACAAGTGGGAAGACGACATTTTCGGCCGTGACACGCTGGGCGCGGGCGAGAGCATGCAGATCACCATCGCTGACGGCCGCAGCGTATGCGAATACGACATGCGCTTCGAGTTCGAGGAAGGATCAAGCCTCGACACCACCGAAGACAAGCAGAACCTCTGCGAGTTGGGCGAATACACGATCCACGAATAAGATCTGGCCACGACTAAGATCTGGCGAAATTCCGCCAACGAAGACTTGTTCGGGCCGGCAAAAACCGGCCCGACTATGACTGCCACAAAATGGTGATTGGTGCCTGATAGCCGCTGCCGCTATAGCGGCCTAAACATCGGTGGAGCGGCATTAAATGGCATTGGACGTCGGTTATCTCAGCGCATTGGGGGCAGGAGCCCTATCTTTCCTGTCGCCTTGCGTACTGCCGCTAGTGCCACCTTATCTCTGCTACATGGCCGGCGTTTCGGTCGACGACTTCAAGGCTGAGGGCGCAACGGCGACCGTTTCGCGTGCCCGGGGCCCCCTGCTTGCCGCATCCGCCTCCTTCGTACTCGGCTTTACCACAGTGTTCGTTGCGCTCGGCGCCGGAGCCTCGACCATCGGTCAGTTGCTGCGCACATGGCAGGAGCCGCTGGCCATGGCGGCGGGCGTGCTCATCATCCTGATGGGCCTCAATTTCCTCGGCATATTGCGCATCCCGCTTCTGTCGCGCGAGGCGCGCTTCCAGTCGCAGGGCAAGCCAGCAAGCAACCTCGCCGCCTATCTCATGGGTCTCGCCTTCGCCTTTGGCTGGACGCCGTGCATCGGGCCGGTGCTGGGGCCGATCCTGACGCTGGCCGGCGGGCGTGAAACGGTGGGTGAGGGCGCGTTGCTCCTGGCCGTTTATTCACTCGGCCTGGGCATTCCCTTCCTGATCGCCGCCATGTTCTCCGGCGCTTTCATGCGCTTCCTCTCCAAGTTCAAGGTACATCTCGGCAAGGTCGAAAAGGCGATCGGCGCGCTTTTGGTGGTGGCCGGAGTGCTTTTCCTGACCGGCGGCGTGCAGGCCGCGTCCTACTGGCTGCTTGAACGCTTCCCTGTACTCGGGCAACTCGGGTAGCTCCAAGAAACGGCCCCATTCCGTCTGCATTGGAGGCGATTGCCAGCAATGCTAGAAAGGTGGCCGATTCCAGCCGCCTTTTGCAAACCCGGACGACGCCATGACATCGAGAACCTGCCTGTCGATCATCCTTGCCGCCGGCGAGGGCACACGCATGAAAAGCAGCCAGGCCAAGGTGCTGCACAAGATCGCTGGCCTGCCGATGGTGGCGCATGTCGCCAAGACAGCCGAGGCAGCGGGAGCTGACGGCATCGCGCTGGTGGTCGGTCATGGCGGCGACGAGGTGAGGAAGGCAGCCGAAACATTTGCCCCGAAAGCCGAAATCTTCGTCCAGGCTGAGCGGCTGGGCACGGCACATGCGGTGCTGGCGGCACGCGCGGCGATCGCCAAGGGCCATGACGACATCCTGGTGATGTTCGGCGACACGCCCCTGGTCGAGGCCGATTCGCTGGCTTTGGCGCGGGCAAAGCTCGCTGAAGGCGCTGCTGTCGTTGTGATCGGCTTTCGTCCGCCGAATCCAGCAGGCTATGGTCGCCTGATCGAGAGGGCCGGCAAGCTGGTGGCGATCCGCGAGGACAAGGATTGCAGCGACGAAGAGCGCAAGATCGGCTTCTGCAATGCCGGTTTGATGGCGATTTCGAGCGCGCACGCCCTCAAGCTGCTCGACCAGGTCGGCAACGCCAATGCCAAGGGTGAGTTCTATCTCACCGACATCGTCGAGATCGCCGACAGAGCCGACCTGACGGTGGTGGCGACCGAGGCCAGCTTTGAAAGCGTCTTGGGCATCAACAACCGTGCCGAGCTGGCCGAAGCGGAAGGCATCTGGCAGAAACGCCGGCGCCGCGCGGCGATGCTCGACGGTGCGACGCTGATCGCGCCTGAGACTGTATATTTCTCGCACGACACCGAGATCGGCTCGGACGTTGTGGTCGAGCCGAATGTCTGGTTCGGCCCGAACGTTACGATCGCCGATGGTGCGACGGTCCATGCGTTTTGCCATCTGGAGGGAGCAAATGTTGGCCCGCGTGCCGAGATCGGGCCGTTCGTACGGCTGCGGCCAGGCGCGGAACTGCACGAAAAAGCCAAGGTCGGCAATTTCTGCGAGGTCAAGAAGGCGACGATCGAAAAGGGTGCCAAGGTCAACCACCTGACCTATATCGGCGACGCGCGCGTTGGTGCTGGCGCCAACATCGGCGCGGGCACGGTCACCTGCAACTATGACGGCTACTCGAAGTTCTTCACCGACATCGGCGAGGGCGCCTTCGTCGGCTCCAACACGTCGCTGGTGGCACCGATCGCCATCGGCGCGCGGGCCTATATCGCATCGGGCAGCGTCATCACCGACGAGGTGCCGGAAGATTCGCTGGCCTTTGGCCGCGCGCGGCAGAAGACAATGCCCGGCAAGGGCAAGGAATTGCGCGAGCGCTTCGCTTCAGCGGCGGCAGCGAAGAAGGCCGGCACGAAGTAACCGCATTTCAATCCTAGCGTGCCATTGTGGTCCATCCTGACGAACTGGATGGCTGATACGCAGCGAAACGGAATGTGACTTCCGCTTGTTCGTTGTGCTGCCTAAAAGGCCGACAGGGCTTTTGAGGGATTGGACGGGGCGAGATCATGTGCGGAATTGTCGGAATTGTCGGCCAGACGCCGGTTGCACCGTTGATCGTCGATGCGCTGAAGCGGCTGGAATATCGTGGTTATGATTCCGCCGGTGTCGCCACCATCGAGAACGGCGAACTGGCGCGCCGCCGCGCCGAAGGCAAGCTGATCAATCTCGAGCGACGACTGAAAGCCGAACCGCTCGACGGCAATATCGGCATCGGCCACACGCGCTGGGCGACCCATGGGGTGCCCAACGAGACCAACGCGCATCCGCATTTTTCCAACGGCGTGGCGATCGTCCACAACGGCATCATCGAGAACTTCGCCGATTTGCGTGATGAGCTTCAAAGCGACGGCTACGAATTCACCTCGCAGACCGATACCGAGGTGGTCGCACATCTGATCGCGCGCGAGTTGGCGGGCGGCGCAAAGCCCATCGATGCGGCGCATGCGGCGCTGAAGCGGCTCAGCGGCGCGTTTGCGCTGGCCATCATGTTCAAGGGCGACGACAATTTGATCGTCGGCGCCCGCAACGGACCGCCCTTGGCCATCGGCCATGGCGAGGGCGAGATGTTTTTGGGCTCCGATGCAATCGCACTGGCACCCTTCACCAATTCCGTCACCTACCTTGAGGATGGCGACTGGGCCGTGGTGCGCCGCAATGAATTCCAGATCTACGATATGGAACGCACGCCGGTGGAGCGCCAGCGGCGCCAGTCGGTCGGCTCAAGCTACCTCGTCGACAAGGGCAATCACCGCCACTTCATGGAAAAGGAGATCCATGAGCAGCCGGAAGTGATTTCGCACACGCTGGCGCATTATCTCGACTTCACGCAAGGGACCTCGAAGCCGCTCGACCTGCCGTTCAGCTTCGCCGACATCGACCGCCTGGCGGTTTCGGCCTGCGGCACGGCCTATCTCGCCGGATTGGTCGGCAAATACTGGTTCGAGCGCCATGCGCGGCTGCCGGTCGACATCGATGTCGCTTCGGAGTTCCGCTACCGCGAAATGCCGATCTCGAAGAAGAGTGCCGCGTTCTTCGTATCGCAGTCGGGCGAGACCGCCGACACGCTGGCGTCGCTGCGCTATTGCCGCAAGGCGGGCGTGCCGATTGGCGCCATCGTCAATGTGCGCGAATCAACGATGGCGCGCGAATCCGACGTGACGATGCCAACGCTGGCAGGCCCCGAAATCGGGGTCGCCTCGACCAAGGCCTTCACCTGCCAGCTCTCGGTGCTGGCGGCGCTCACCATCCGTGCCGCCTCGCAGCGCGGCACGATTACGCCCGACGAGGAAAGAGCGCTGGTGCGCAGCCTGTCGGAAACGCCGCGTTATGCAGCCCAGGTGCTCAAGCTCGACAAGCAGATCGAGAAGGTGGCGCGGGAACTCGCATCCTACAAGCACGTGCTCTACCTCGGCCGCGACACCAATTTTCCACTCGCCATGGAAGGTGCCCTCAAGCTCAAGGAAATCTCCTATATCCACGCCGAGGGTTATGCCGCGGGCGAGCTCAAGCATGGGCCGATCGCGCTGATCGACGAGAACATGCCGGTCATCGTCATCGCACCGCACGACCGCATCTTCGAAAAGACCGTGTCGAACATGCAGGAAGTGGCGGCGCGTGGCGGCAAGATCATCCTGATCACCGACCAGAAGGGAGCGGCGCAGGCCACCGTGAAGACGATGGAAACCATCGTCTTGCCCGACGTGCCGGAGTTCATCGCGCCGATCATCTATGCGCTGCCGATCCAGATGCTGGCCTATTTCACCGCCGTGTTCATGGGCACCGACGTCGACCAGCCGCGCAATCTGGCGAAATCGGTGACGGTGGAGTAGGGCGAGGTTTATCCCTCCGGTGTTTGTCTAATTGCTCCGGGCGGCGAATTCGTCGCTCGGATTGGTGCGACCATGCCCCATTTGCCATCTATGGTTGAATTGCATCCATTAATGCAAATATAGGTTGCAATGCAGCTTCTCGGCGCGTATTCTGGCCCGGCATTGTCTGGGGGTGTCAAATGCCAACAACCTATGCGACGAAACTAGCCTCGTTGGCCGAGGCCGAATTCGATCTGCTTCATGGATCGCATGAAACCACATCGAGAATGGCTTCCCGAATAAGGAAGTATTGGACCGACATTGGAATGCAGTTTCCTGGCGTTGGGACGCCTTGGTCGGCGGTGTTTGTTTCCTACTTTATCAAGTGCGCTGGCGCGACGGCGGCCGAATTCCGGTTCGCCGATAGCCATTCAGAGTTCGTGTTCAAGGCGATCAGGAATGCACGGAATGAGGAAGGTGTTTTCCGTGGACGCAGCATCTCGGAATACGCACCGAAGATCGGGGATATCATTCAGAACAATCGCGGCGGCAACACTTTCGGCTTTGACCACGCTGCCGCGCACCAGCAATACGCCTCGCATTCGGCAATTGTGATTGAAGAAGGCTCCGACGGAAATGGGCGCTATGTGAGGACCGTCGGAGGCAATGAGGCGGATACCGTTGGGGATCGCGTTGTTCGGATCAGGTCGAACGGTCTCATCAAACAGCCTGCGGCCGACCCGACCAGATTTGTCTGCATCATAGAGAACCTGAAATAGCGACTGATTTTTGCCAAGCGGATGCTTCGCCCTGATCAAGCGCTGGGCGGACCGGCTTCTTGCGGACGGCTGTTGCCCGGCAAGCAATTTGGCAGTCGTCGCGACATCCCAGGGGACTGCCCCTACGAAGATCGCTGTTTCAAAGCGCCCGGCTGTTCACTAATGTTGCGCTGCAAATAGGGCGGCGGTGAACGATGTCGGACGCATACAAGGTTTCGGCGATGACGCGGCTGAGGAACTACTTCCTCACCGGCTTCATCGTCTGCGCGCCGCTGGCGATTACCGTTTACATTGCCTGGTCGTTCATCGGCTGGGTCGACTCGTGGGTGAAGCCCTACATTCCCAACACCTACAATCCGGATAATTATCTCTCGATCAAGGTGCCGGGCTTCGGGCTGATCGTGGCGCTGGTGCTGATCACGCTGATCGGCTTTTTGACCGCCAATTTCATCGGCCGGGCAATCGTTGCGTTCGGCGAGCGTCTGCTGAACCGCATGCCGCTGGTGCGCGGTCTTTACAAGGCTCTGAAGCAGTTGTTCGAGACGGTGCTGTCGAACAAGAACGAAATGTTCCGGACCGTTGGCATGGTCGAGTATCCGCGCAAGGGCGTGTGGTCGCTGGTTTTCGTTGCCAATGAAAAGCAGACCGAAATCAACKACAAGCTGGACAAGGAGGGCGATCCGCTTATCGCCGTCTTCATGCCGTGCACGCCTAACCCAACGACCGGCTTTTTGATGTATGTGCCGAAATCCGACATCGTGGTGCTCGACATGAGCATCGAGGATGGCGCCAAGCTGATCGTCTCGGCTGGGCTGGTGGCACCCGAGGTCAAGAGCAAGGCAGCAGCGAAGGGCGTTCTGGTTGACGGGCCAATGGGCAACCCGCCGGTCGGCGAACTGCCTCAACCGGCGCGCAGCAAGCGCACCGCTTCATCTCTACCGAACACATAAAGCAGCAGCCGGAGCGCTTCGCCGCGGGGCGACACCAGATCGGGGTCGCGGGTGAGAATCAGCCGCGCGTCGTCGCGGGCGATCTCCAAGAGATCGGCATGTGCCTCGATGCGGGCGACCTGGAAGCCCGGAGTGCCCGACTGGCGCGTGCCCAGAATCTCGCCCTCGCCACGTAGCTTCAGATCTTCTTCGGCGATGAGGAAACCATCTTCGGTGTCACGCATGACCGACAGGCGGCGCTTGGCGGTTTCACCGAGTGGGTCCTTGTAGAGCAACACGCAGGACGACGGTTTCGAACCACGGCCGACGCGGCCGCGCAACTGATGAAGCTGGGCAAGGCCGAAACGTTCGGCGTGCTCGATGACCATGATGGTGGCATCGGGCACGTCGACCCCGACCTCGATGACAGTCGTTGCAATCAAAACGCGCGTTTCGCCCGCCTTGAAGGCGCGCATCGCCTCGTCTTTTTCGGCGCCCTTCATGCGGCCATGGACGAGGCCGATGCGATTGCCGAAGACAGGCTGGAGCGAGGCGAAGCGGTCCTCCGCCGACATCAGCTTGATCTCCTCGGACTCCTCGACCAGCGGGCAGATCCAGTAGATCTTCTGGCCCTCGGCTACCGCATCCCTGATGCGACCAACGAGTTCGTCAATACGCTCCAATGGCAGCGTGACCGTGCGGATCGGCTGGCGTCCAGCGGGTTTTTCGGTCAGGCGCGACACATCCATGTCGCCAAAGGCGGTGAGCACAAGCGTGCGCGGGATGGGGGTTGCTGTCATCACCAGCATGTCGGGGGCATCGCCCTTGGCGGTGATGGCAAGGCGCTGGTGGACGCCGAAGCGGTGCTGCTCGTCGATGACAGCAAGTGCGAGGTCATGGAACTTCACCGTTTCCTGAAACAGCGCGTGCGTTCCGATGACGATGTCGATCTCGCCGCTTTCCAGCCCGGCGAGGATCTGCGCACGTTCGCGGCCTTTTTCACGGCCGGTGAGCACGGCGACGGACATGCCAAAACGCTCGGCCAGCGGTGCGATGGTGGCGAGGTGTTGGCGGGCGAGGATTTCGGTTGGCGCCATCAAAGCGGCCTGGCCGCCGGCTTCGACCGCGCGCGCCATCGAAAGCAGCGCGACTACCGTCTTGCCCGAGCCGACATCGCCCTGGAGCAGCCGCAGCATTCGTTCGGGCTTGGCGAGGTCGGCCTCGATCTCTTCGAGTGCCACCTGCTGCGAACCGGTCAGGGAATAGGGCAGGGCCAAGCGCAAGGCATCGACAATGCGCCCGTCTCCGGTCAGCGGCCGACCATGCAGCTTGCGTACCCGGGCCCGAACCAAAGCCAGCGAGACTTGGCCGGCGAGCAATTCGTCATAAGCGAGCCGGCGCCAAGCGGCGTTTTCGGGCGAGGCGTCGATCGGGTCGATCGGATTGTGGATGCGCTGGAGAGCTGCGGAGAAGTTTGGAAAGCTTTGGCGCCGCATCAGCTCGGCGTCGAGCCATTCGGGGAAAGCCGGTAGACGTTCGAGCGACTGGCCGATGGCGCGGCGCAGCACCTTTGACGACAGGCCGGCGGTGAGGGGATAGACCGGCTCGATCAGCGGCAACTTGTCGGCTTCGCTGGCGAGCGCGATATGGTCGGGATGGACCATCGACGGGCGGCCGTTGAACCACTCCATGCGACCCGAGACGATCACGTGTTCACCCTCGGGCATCGCCTTTTCGAGGTAGGCGGCATGCGCGTGGAAAAAGGTCAGCGCGATCTCGCCGGTGTCGTCATGGGCAAAGACGCGGTAGGGCGCCGATCGGTTTCCGCGCGGTGCGGGCTGATGCCTGTCGATGCGCACGTCGAGCGTGACGATGGCGCCTTCGGCGGCGAGCGCGATGCCCGGACGGTTGCGCCGGTCAATGACGCTATTGGGCAGGACAAACAACAGGTCGCCGATACGCGCCGCACGGTCGCCCAGATCGGCCGGGACGACCTTTTCGATCAGCACAGCGACCTTGGGTCCGATGCCGGCGAGCGAAGTGATGGGAGAAAACAACGGATCAAGCAATGATGGGCGCATGATGTCAGCTTATGCGCTGGAGTTGCCGGGGCAAAGGCTGACAGGACGAGCTATCCACGCTATATGCGCCGGGACACCAAAGGATTTGCTGAAATGACCGGATCGACACGCTCGAGCGAAGGGCTGGACACGCGCAGGCGCAAGCTTCTGTTCCGCTCGTGGCACCGCGGCATGCGCGAGATGGATCTGATCCTTGGCAGTTTCGCCGACGCCAATATCCACAAGCTGAGCGACGACGAGCTCGACCACTACGAGGTGCTGCTCGACATCGCCGACAAGGAGCTGTTGTCGTGGATCATTGGGGAGCACGCGGTGCCAGACGCTGTCGACCATGACGTCTACCGCCAGATCGTGGCGTCGCGCGGCGCATTCACAGCCTGAGTGAAATCATGAGCCTGATCAAACCAATCGGCCTGCCGAAGGGTCGCGCCGGACAGTTCATCGTCGATGGCGTCGCCGACGGCTACGAGGCCTTTGCGCTGGCGACCGCTGCTGGCGAGATGGCGCCCGATAAGCCGTTACTGTTTGTCGCACGCGACGGACAGCGGCTGCCGCAGATCGTCGAGGCGTTGGCGTTCGTTGCACCCGAGCTGCCCGTGCTCGAACTGCCGGCGTGGGATTGCCTGCCTTACGACCGCGTCTCCCCCGGCTCGGACGCTGCGGCGCGCCGGCTTGATGCGCTCGCGGCGATGATTGCGCTCCGCAAGGAGCCGCACCGGGCGATCGTTCTGACGACGGCCAATGCCCTGCTGCAGCGCGTGCCGCCATCGGCGGCGATCGAGGCACAGGAATTCCGCGCCAAGCCGGGCAATCAGGTCGAGATGAACCTGCTGGTCGCGCGGCTCGAACGCGCCGGCTTCGAGCGCGTGCCCACGGTGCGTGGCGTCGGCGAATTCGCCGTGCGCGGCGGCATCCTCGATCTTTATGCGCCCGGCGCCGCCGACGCGCTCAGGCTCGACTTCTTTGGCGACACGCTTGAGACGATCCGTGCCTTTGACGTCGCCACCCAGCGCACGACGGGCAGCCGCAACTCGGTGACGCTTCAGCCGATGAGCGAAGTGGCGCTGACGCCGGAGACGATCAGCAAATTTCGCCGCAGCTATATCGACGCCTTTGGCGCGCCATCGCGCGACGATGCGCTTTATGCCGCGGTCAGCGAGGGCCGGCGCTTTGCCGGCATGGAGCACTGGCTTCCGTTCTTTTATTCGCATCTCGAAACGATGTTCGACTACCTGCCCGACGCGCCGGTCGTGTTCGATCATCTGGCGCGCGAGGCGCTCGGCGAACGCCATACGCTGATCCTCGACCACTACGATTCCCGCCGCAAGCAGGCGGAAGGCAAGGGCCTCAAGGACGCGGTGCCCTACAAGCCGGTGGCGCCGGAACAGATGTACCTGTCGCCGGACGAGGTGACCTCAGCACTCGCCGACCAGGTCAACGCCGAACTGACGCCCTTCGACACGCCTTTTTCGAGCGGACGCAGGGTCTTGCACGCCGGTTCGCACGCCGGCCGCAGCTTTGCCGAAGAGCGCGCAGATCCCAACGCCAATGTCTTCGACGTGGTGGCCCGGCATATCGCAGACCAGCGCGCGGCCAAGCGGCGCGTCGTCGTTGCCGGCTGGACCGAGGGTTCGCTCGACCGCCTGACGCAGATCCTCGACGAGCACCATCTCGGCAACCTCAAGCGCGTGACGAACTTGGCCGAGGTCGAATCGCTGAAGCCGGGCGAGGCGGGTCTTGCCGTGCTGCCGATCGAAGCGGGCTTCGAGTCTGGCGAACTGGTTTTTGTTGCCGAGCAGGACATTCTGGGCGACCGGCTGATCCGGCGTTCAAAGAAGCGCAAGCGCGCCGCCGATTTCATCGCCGAGGCCTCGTCGCTATCGGCGGGCGACATCGTCGTGCACTCCGATCATGGCATCGGCCGTTTTGTCGGATTGAAGACCATCGAGGCGTTGGGCGCGCCGCATGACTGCCTCGAAATCCACTATGCCTCTGACGGTAGGCTGTTCCTGCCGGTCGAAAACATCGAGCTTCTGTCGCGGTACGGTTCGGATTCGGCTGAGGCGACGCTCGACAAGCTCGGCGGCGGTGCCTGGCAGTCGCGCAAGGCGAAGCTCAAGCGGCGCCTGCTCGAAATGGCGGGCCAACTGATCAAGATCGCCGCCGAACGGCATATGCGCGAAGCCCCGGCGATGAATCCGCCGGACGGTGTTTATGGCGAGTTCGCGGCGCGGTTCCCTTATGAGGAGACCGACGACCAGCAGAGCGCCATCGATTCCGTGATGGAGGACCTCGCAGCTGGCAAGCCGATGGACCGCCTGATCTGCGGCGACGTCGGTTTCGGCAAGACGGAGGTGGCGCTGCGCGCAGCCTTCATCGCGGCTATGGAAGGTTTCCAGGTGGCGGTGGTGGTGCCGACGACGCTTTTGTCGCGCCAGCATTTCAAGACGTTCACGCAGCGTTTCGCCGGCCTGCCGATCAAGGTCCGGCAGGCCTCGCGGCTTGTCGGCACCAAGGAACTGGCCGAGACCAAGCAAGGCATCGCCGACGGCACTGTCGACATCGTCGTCGGTACGCATGCGCTGCTGGGTTCGTCGATCCAGTTCAAGAATCTCGGGCTGCTGATCATCGACGAGGAGCAGCATTTCGGCGTCAAGCACAAGGAACGGCTCAAGGACCTGAAGAGCGACGTGCATGTGCTGACGCTATCGGCGACGCCGATCCCGCGCACGCTGCAACTGGCGCTGACGGGGGTGCGCGAACTGTCGCTGATCGCCACCCCGCCTGTCGACCGCATGGCGGTGCGCAGCTTCATTTCGCCCTACGACCCGCTGGTCATTCGCGAAACACTGTTGCGCGAGCGCTATCGCGGCGGCCACAGTTTCTATGTCGTGCCGCGCATTGCAGACCTTGCGGAAGTGCATCAATTCCTTCAGGAATCAGTGCCGGAACTCAAGGTCGCTGTTGCCCACGGCCAGATGGCGGCGGGCCAGCTCGACGACATCATGAATGCCTTCTATGACGGCCAGTACGACGTGCTGCTGTCGACGACGATCGTCGAATCCGGCCTCGACATTCCGACGGCCAACACGCTGATCGTGCATCGCGCCGACATGTTCGGCCTGTCCCAGCTCTACCAGTTGCGCGGCCGCGTTGGCCGCTCCAAGGTGCGCGCCTATGCGCTGTTCACGCTGCCGGCCAACCGCACGCTGACCACCACCGCCGACCGCCGGCTCAAGGTGCTGCAGTCGCTCGATACGCTGGGCGCAGGCTTCCAACTCGCCAGCCACGATCTCGACATTCGCGGTGCCGGCAACCTTCTGGGCGAAGAGCAATCGGGCCACATCAAGGAAGTCGGCTTCGAGCTCTACCAGCAGATGCTGGAAGAGGCAGTGGCCGAGCTGCGTGGCAGCGGCGAAGCGATCGACACAGGCTGGTCGCCGCTGATCGCGGTCGGCACGGCGGTGATGATCCCGGAGGCTTACGTACCCGACCTCCAGCTCAGGCTGGCGCTTTACCGCCGTCTCGGCGATCTGGAGAATACCGAAGAGATCGACGGTTTCGGCGCCGAACTCATCGACCGCTTCGGACCGTTGCCGGAAGAGGTCAAGCACCTGCTCAAGATCGTCTTCATCAAGGCGCTGTGCCGCAAGGCCAATGTCGAGAAGCTCGATGCCGGGCCGAAGGGCGTGGTGGTGCAGTTCCGCAAGCGCGAATTCGCCAATCCGGCCGGGCTGGTGCGCTACATCGCCGAGCAGGGCTCGCTGGCCAAGATCAGGCCCGACCACAGCGTGGTGTTTGCGCGCGACTGGCCAAATCCGGAGAAGCGGCTGGCTGGCTCGGCCGTCATCATGACGCAGTTGGCGAAGCTCGCCGAACAAGCGGCTTAAATGCACAAATCCCTCACCACCTGACGGCGACGAGGGATCGGCATTTTCGGCAATATGAAGATCAGTTGAGCGTCGGCGCGCCGGCTGCCTTTTCGGTAGCGACCTGGCGGATGGCGTCGGCGAGTGTCGCCGAATCCTGGGCGCCCATGACCGCATATTTGCCATCAATCAGGAAGCACGGCACACCGGTGATGCCCATGCGTGAGGCAGTGACGATCTCATTGGTCACGTCGTCGCGGTCGGCGTCGGTGGCAAGCAGCGATTCGACCACGGCCGCATCCATGCCTGCGGTGCGGGCTGCCTCGACCAGCACGGCGTGGTCGCCGATATCCTTGCCCTGCTCGAAATAGAGGCTGAACAGCGAACGCGCGAGCCTGTCTTGCACGTCATTGCCGGAAGCCGCCGCCCAACGGATGAGGCGGTGGGCGTCGAGCGTATTGGGCGCAACCGTGATGGCATCGAAATCAAAAGCAATGCCTTCGACCGCGCCGAGCGAGACCAAATTGGCGTGAACCTGCTGCAGGCGCGCCTCGTCGCTGAATTTCGCCAGCATGTAGGCCTTGCGTTCCTTGCCTTCCGGCGGGATCGTCGGATCAAGCTGGAATGGACGCCACCGCACCTCGGCCTTGACCTCGGGAAGGCTGGCAAGTGCGCTTTCCAGGCGCTTCATTCCAAGAAAGCACCATGGGCAGACAACGTCGGAGACGACGTCGATGGTGATTTGGTTCTGGTCGGTCATGGATAGGTCCTTAGCTTGTGCAGTCCGATTTAACCGCCCTGACTCCACCAGACCGGCAATTGATAGCCAGATATGGGTGTTTTTTCCGGATGTTTTAGTCTCTTGGCATAAGCGATCCACTGCTCGGAATTATGCTGCATCGGAACCATGTAGTTGCCGGAGATCAGCAATCGGTCAAGGACGCGCACTGCGGCAACGAAATCGTCCTTCTCGCGGGCCTGGAGCATCGCCTCGATGGCCGCGTCGACGGCCGGGCTTGAGACGCCGGCAAGATTGAACGAGCCGGGCTTCTGGGCGGAGGACGAGCCCCAGCGGCCAATCTGTTCGATTCCGGGCGACAATGTGCCGGAGAAGCCGGTCACGCCAATCAAGACGTCGAAATCGAAGGCCTGCTTGCGCGACTGGATCTGATCGGCCTCAAGCGCCCGGATCGTCATGGTGATGCCGAGCTTTTCCAGCGTGCGCTGGTAGATGGCGGCCAGGCGCTGCTCAGCTTCAGAGGAGGTCAGGATTTCGAACGCGAAGGGTTTTCCCTCAGGGTCGAGCATCTTGCCGCCCTGCAGCGTGTAGCCCGCACTCTTGAGCAGGTCGAAGGCAGCCTTCAGAACCTTGCGGTCCTGGCCGGAACCGTCCGTAACTGGCGGGCGGTAGGTGCCGTCCATGACGTCCGGGCGCACAGCACCAGGGAAGGGCGCCAGCAGCGCTTTTTCCTTGTCGTTGGCCGGCACGCCATAGGCTGACAGTTCCGAGCCCTGCCAGAAGCTGACGGTGCGTTCGTATTTGCCGCTGAACAGGTTCCGGTTGGCCCATTCGAAGTCGTAGAGCAAACCGAGTGCCTGGCGGACGACCGGATTTGCGAATTTCGGCAGGCGCGTGTTGAACATGAAGCCCGTAACCACGGGAGGCAAACCGCTCTTGAAGGTTTCTGCAACGATGTCGCCGTTCTTGAAGGCGGGGAAGTCGAAGCCACGCTCACGCTTGACCGGATCGGCCTCGGTGAAGGTGTCGCAAATGCCCTTCTTGAACGCCTCGAACAGGGCCGCGGTGTTGAGGAAATACTCGATGGTGATCTGGTCGTAATTGTCGAAGCCACGCTTCGAGGGGATGTCGCGTGCCCAGTATTCGGGGTTGCGCTTGAAGACGATGCGCTCGCCGGGCTTCACGTCGGCCACGGTGTAAGGTCCGCTCCCAACGATCGGCTTCAGCGTCGTCTGGTCGAAAGTGGCCATGTCGAAGAAGTGCTTGGGCACGATCGGCGTCAGCGCGATGATGAGCGGAAATTCGCGGTCGGCCTTGTCGTTGAAGGTGAAGCGGACGCTGAGGTCGCCGGTCTTTTCGATCTTCTCGATCTTGGACATGCGGTCGCTGTAAGGCGGGCGGCCCTTTTCGGTGAAGACTTCATAGGTGAAAATCACATCGTCGGGCGTGATCGGCTGGCCGTCCGACCATTTGGCGTTCGGATCGATGTTGAACTCGATCCATTTGCGGTCGGGATCGATGTCGACCGACTTGGCGGTAAGGCCGTAGACGCTGAAGGCCTCGTCGGCGCTGCGCTGCATCAGCGATTCGAAGACCAGATTGCCGTAGATCGTGTCGAGCATGCCGCGCGCGGTGGTGCGCAGGCTCTTGATGATGAACGGGTTGAGGTTGTCGAAGCTTCCTATGACGCAATAGGTGATCTTGCCGCCCTTGGGGGCGTCCGGATTGGCATAAGGAAAGCTCTTGAAGTCGTCCGGCAAGGCCGGAGTGCCGTGCATGGAAAGGCCGTGGACCGGTTCTGAATTGGCCGCGCGCGGGGCAAGAAGAGCGATTGCGGCGGTGGCAACCAGCAGCGAAAGAGTGCGTCTCACGACGATTCTCCACGAATTCGGGGAAACTTTGATGATTCGAAGGGTAGCGCACCCAGACAAGGGCCGTCCATTGCCGGCTGAAGGCACAAGAAATGCGCTGAAGCGGGCTGGATTCACAGCGCACGGCAGTGTAACAGGCGCGACGAAGTCATGCTGTTGCCTCAATTGCCCAACAGGTAGCGTCGACACACGGCTTGGGCCGGTTCCGGGATTGTTTGAGAGGAATTCATGAAGATGACGAGCCAGAAATTCGACGGTCTCCGCCTGTCGGTCTTGGCGACTGGCGTTGCCGGTATGCTGGCATCGGGCCTCGCACCTGCTGCCGCGCAGCAGCAACAGATCCCGCAGGGCTGGTTCAAGGCTTGCTCCAAGCAGGCTGACGTGGACATCTGCAACGTGCAGAACATCCTGACCGCCAGCAACGGCCAGCTGGTGACCGGCATTTCGATGATCGAGCTCAAGGGCAAGGTCAACCGCAAGGTGTTCCAGGTTACCGTGCCGAGCGGTCGTCTCGTGCCTCCCGGCATCGGCCTGCAGGTCGACGGCGGCAAAGCGCAGAAGCTCGAATACGTGATCTGCTTCCCGGACCGCTGCGTTGCCGAGATCGCCCTTACCGATCCGCTCATCGCCTCGTTCAAGAAGGGCACTGAGCTCACGCTGACGTCGATCAACTTCCAGAACCAGCCGAACCCGATCAAGGTTTCGCTGTCGGGCTTCACTGGCGCCTTCGATGGCGAGCCGATGAAGCAGTCGGATCTGGAAGACCGCCAGAAGAAGCTCCAGGAGTTCGTGTCGAAGAACAACGAGGACTTCGCCAAGAAGCTCAAGGAAGAGCAGGACAAGGCCAAGACGGCCAACTGATCGACCTGACAGATCTGACATGAAAAAAGCGGGGTTTCGGCCCCGCTTTTTTTGTTTCGTATCAGGCGCTTGCGCCTAATGACTGATGCGCGCCTTGGGGGCGTATCGGCCATCCGAAATCTTGTCAAAATACTCGCCGACCTGAGGATGGCGGACCGGCTCGCCGGAGCTGTCCTCAAGCAGGTTCTGCTCGGAGACATAGGCGACGTATTCGGTCTCGGCGTTTTCAGCCAGCAGGTGATAAAAGGGCTGGTCGCGGCGGGGGCGCACGGCGGCGGGGATCGCCTCGTACCATTCTTCGGTATTGGCGAATTCGGGGTCGACATCGAAGATTACGCCCCGAAACGGAAAGACACGGTGGCGCACCACCTGTCCTATAGAGAATTTTGCCGTCTTCATGCGGATCACCCGATGCCGCGCATGATCCGCCGAATCACACGCGCTTTCAATCGCTTAGGTCGCAATCTGGATCGAAGTAGCCCTCCAGTCCCGCTGATTGTGCCTTCCTATTCCCCTATTTGGCGCAGCAAGGCAGCTATTTCAATGGCATAGCGCCTTGACGTGCTGTCAGGCCGCACGATACCGGCAGTTGAAATGTTCGTGCGGCGCGAAGCAGGAAGGTGCCTATGTCTGAGGTGATCGGTCTGGTCCTGCCGTTTTTCGGGCTGATCTTCATCGGCTTCGTGCTTGCCCGGATCACCAGACAGCCGCTCGAAGCGCTTGGCTGGATGACGACCTTCATCGTCTATGTCGCGTTGCCGGCGTTGTTTTTCCAGTTGCTGGCCAAGACACCTTTCGAGCGCCTGACCGAATGGCGATACATCTTCGGGGCGGTGTTTTCGACCTTCGTCATCTTCTCGCTGATGTTCGTAGTGTCCTACATCAAGGGGCGCGGCGAGATCGCCGAATCGACGATCAAGGGCCTGGCGTCGGCCTACGGCAATATCGGTTATATGGGCCCGGGCCTTGCGCTGCTTGCCTTCGGCGAAGAGGCCGCGGTTCCGGTGGCGCTGATCTTCTGCTTCGAAAACATCATGCATTTCACCATCGCCCCCATGATGATGGCCTTGGCCGGCGACGAGCCGCGCTCGCCGATAAGTGTCGCAGCCGATGTCATCAAGAAGATCGCATTCCACCCATTCATCATCGCAACCGCGGCCGGCGTGCTGGCGGCTTATGTCGAGTTCCGCCCGCCACTGCCGGTCGAGCGTTTTCTCGAATATCTGTCGCAAGCAGCGGCCCCTTGCGCTCTGTTTGCCATGGGCGTGACCCTGGCGCTCAGGCCGCTCAAGCGCGTGCCGCACGAAATGGTGCCGATCGCGCTGCTCAAGCTGATCGTCCACCCGCTATTGTGCTACGTCGTATTGAGCTGGATCGGCAATTTCTCGCCGGTATGGCTGTTTTCAGCGATGCTGCTAGCGGCATTGCCCACCGCGACCAACGTGTTCGTCATCGCCCAGCAATATGGCGTCTGGGTCGAGCGCGCCTCGGCAAGCGTGCTGGTCACCACCTGCCTGTCGGTTCTGACAGTGACCGGGCTGCTCTACATGATCCAGCATGGCATATTGCCGCCTGACCTGTTTCCCTAGTCCGTCGAGGCGTCGCGCGAGCGGCGTGGCGAACGCAGGCTTGAGGCGATCGATGAAAAGCCGCTGCCCGGCCTCAGGCCTTCGCGCATGAAGAAGGCGCGCACGGGCGAAAAGCCGCCAAGGAAGTTGAGCCCCGCGCTGCGAGCCAATTGTGCCGGCAGCATGTCTGACAATAGCGACCTGTTGAGCAGGTTGACCGCACTGGTACGGGCAAGAATGTCGGGGCGCCGCGCGGAATCGTAGGCGGCAAGGGCCGCTGGCGCACCTGGGTCGTCAATGTGTTTCGTTGCGATTTCAACGAGTTGATCGACATCCCTGATGCCAAGATTGAGGCCTTGCGCGCCGATCGGCGGGAAGACGTGTGCGGCTTCGCCGACAAGGGCAACGCGGTTTTGGGCAAACCGCTGGGGCAATAATGTCGACAGCGGATAGATCTGCCTGCCGCCATCGACGGTGACGCGGCCAAGCATCGATTGCATCTGGCGTTCGATCCGCAACGACAATGCAGCATCGTCGAGGTCGGCGAATTCCTTGGCTGTCTCGGGCCGAAGGACCCAAACGAGGCTGGAGCGGCGACCGGGCAGCGGGACCAGTGTGAACGGGCCTGTTTCGGTGTGAAATTCAGTTGAAGCAAAGGCGTGGTCGCGGCTGTGGGCGAAGTTCAGCACCAATGCCGCCTGCGGAAGCGTTCGCGCGCTTGCCGAAATGCCGGCAGCCTGGCGCGCTGGCGAATTTCTGCCGTCGGCAGCGACGGCCAAGTGTGCTTCTACCGTTGTTCCGTCGGAAAGGGTGGCAATGACCTTGCCTGGCTCGATGGTCCAGTTGTCGACCATCGCACGGCGCCACTCGATTCCTGCATGTGCCGCGACCGTCCTTTCAAGCACCGCGTTGAGAACCCGGTTCTGGAAGTTGAAGCCGAAATGGTCTTCGCCGATCTCGCCGGCGCGGAATGTGACCATCGGACTGCGGATCAGCCGCGACGTGCCGTCGATGATGCGCATCACCTTGAGCGGCGCGGCATCGGGGGTAAGGGCACCGAGCACGCCAAGGCGATCGAGGAATTTCAAGGCCGGCACCATCAGGGCGGTGGTGCGGCCGTCATCGGACCGTGCCGGCGGTCCAGCGAGGATGACGCCAAAGCCGGCATCAGCGAAGGCGAGGGCGGAAATCAGGCCAACTGGCCCCGTGCCGGCGACCAGAATGCGGTTTTGTGTGTCGACGCTCATGTGCCGCCGTCCATGCTATCGAAGTGCCCCTGCACCTCAGTCGTCCTGATATAATGCGGGCCTAAGCCATTGATCAACGCGGCGATTCATCCCATTCGTCGGCTTGGACGAGTGCGGCGGTCATTTTGCTGTTCCTGATGACGGTAGCCGTTTGCAAAGGCGCTTGCGGAACTGTAGTTGACGCTGCGTTCCATCCTTTGGTCCGGCTTTCAGCTTGTCTGAAAAGCGGCCCTGCTATTAAGTGCCTGAAGAAGCGGAGATTGCCAATTGCATGCCGGGTCGAGCGTCGGAGGAGAAGCAAGTTCCCGCTGCTCTGGGCTCCTTTTACTTGCATGCGGCACGGTCTTCCGCTCGATTGAGATCTGCAATCTGGATTGGCGGGAACCGTGAAGCCTAAAAAAGTCACATGGCCGCAGGCTCGCGCCTTTTCGGTGCATCTGCTCACCGCCTCGGGCTCCTTCCTGGCGTTCCTGTCGCTGGTTGCGGCGAGCGAAGAACGCTGGACGGCGATGTTCTGGTGGCTGGGGCTGGCGCTGTTCGTCGACGGCATCGACGGGCCGATCGCGCGCAAGCTCGAGGTCAAGGAAATCCTGCCGACATGGTCGGGCGAGTTGCTCGACAACATCATCGACTACGTCACCTATGTGCTGATCCCGGCTTTTGCCCTTTATCAAAGCGGGTTCATGGGCGAGGGGCTGTCGTTTGTTTCGGGGGCGATCATCGTCGTGTCGAGCGCGATCTATTATGCCGACACCGGCATGAAGACGAAGGAAAACTTCTTCAAGGGCTTCCCCGTCGTCTGGAACATGGTGGTGTTCACGCTGTTCGTCATCGAGCCCGGGCAATGGGTGTCATTCGCAGTGGTCGTCGCCGCCGGCATCCTGACGTTCGTGCCGATGAACTTCCTGCATCCGGTCCGCGTCGTACGGCTCAGAAACATCAACCTGCCGATGACACTGATCTGGTGCGCGTTCGGCACCGCGGCCCTGCTGCAGCAGATGCATGCGAGCGAATGGATCAAGATCGGCATCGCCATCAGCGGCATCTATTTGTTCTTCATCGGCGGCGTGATGCAGTTCTTTCCAAAGCTCGGCGGAAAGCCTGCCCTTGAGACAGAGAAAGACTGACGACGTGCCCAAAGCCATACGAGTCCACGCCCATGGCGGCCCCGAAGTCCTGGTCTATGAAGATGCGGATGCCGGGCGACTAGGCCCGGAGCAGGCGCTGATCCGCCATACCGCGATCGGTCTGAACTTCATCGACGTCTATTTTCGCTCCGGCCTCTACCCCGCGCCCAACGGCATGCCGGTGACACCTGGTGGCGAGGCGGCGGGCGTGGTGCTCGAACTGGGCGAGGGCGTCGATTGGCTGAAGGTCGGCGACCGCATCGCTTATGCCGTGCCCACCGGTGCCTATTGCGAAGAACGGGTGATCGCCGCCGACAGGCTGGTCAAGGTGCCTGACGGCATCAGCGACGAGCAGGCCGCGGCGATGATGCTGAAGGGCATGACCGCCGAATATCTGCTACTCCGCACCTTCAAGGTGAAGGCTGGCGATACGGTCCTGTACCATGCGGCCGCCGGTGGCGTCGGGCTGATCCTCGGGCAATGGGCCAAGCATCTCGGCGCAACCGTCATCGGCACCGCAGGCTCCGATGAAAAGGTGGCGCTGGCCAAGGCGCATGGCTTCGACCACGTCATCAACTACTCCGACCAGGATTTCGTCGCTGAAGTGGCCAGGATCACCGGCGGCAAGAAGTGCGATGTCGTCTACGATTCCGTCGGCAACGACACATTCCCGGGCTCGCTCGACTGCCTGAGGCCAATGGGCACTTTTGTAAGCTTCGGACAGTCGTCGGGGCCGATCCCACCATTCAGCATTTCGCTTTTGGCGCAAAAGGGCTCGCTCTATGCGACGCGGCCGACCATCTTTGCCTACAATGCCAAGCGCGGAGATCTGGTCCGTTCGGCAGATGCGCTATTTGATGTGGTGCTCAAAGGTGCCGTCGAAATCAGGATCAACCAGCGTTATGCGCTACGCGACGCCGGCCAGGCACATGCCGATCTCGAAGGTAGAAGGACCACGGGGACAACGGTACTTATTCCTTGAGTTTTTGCTTAATTTCTTGAAGCTCTTTCAACTTGTGACATGCTTTGCGCCGGGAGCAGGACGCGCCTACCATGCCCTCGGGAACATAAAAAGAACTGACAATGGGAGGCGTTGTGGACACAACCCCTTTAGCCAATGGTCCGAACCTGCTTGAGGTTCGCGGCCTGACGAAGATATTCGGCACGCTGAAGGCGTGCGATCAAGTCGACCTGACCATCGCCAAGGGCGAAATCCACGCTTTGCTCGGCGAAAACGGTGCGGGCAAGTCGACGCTAGTGAAGATGCTGTTCGGTTCGCTCGAGCCCAATGCCGGCGAGATCGGCTGGAACGGCCAGCCGATGAGGATCACCAGCCCTGGCGTCGCCAAGAAGCTCGGCATCGGCATGGTTTTCCAGCATTTTTCGCTGTTCGAGGCACTGACCGCCGCCGAAAACATCGCACTTTCCCTGGCCGACGACACGCCCATTAGCACCATTGCCGCCAAGGCACGCGCGCTTTCCTACAGTTACGGCCTGCCGCTCGACCCGGATTCGCTCGTCGGCGACCTGTCGGTCGGCGAACGCCAGCGCATCGAGATCATCCGCTGCCTGCTGCAGACACCCGAACTCATCATCCTCGACGAGCCGACCTCGGTGCTGACGCCGCAGGAGGCCGACAAGCTGTTCGAGACCCTGGAAAGGCTGCGCGCCGAAGGCAAGTCGATCCTCTACATCTCGCACCGCCTCGATGAGGTCCGCCGCCTGTGCGACAGCGCCACGATCATGCGCCACGGCAAGGTTGTCGGCCATTGCGATCCAAGGCAGGAAACGCCGGCCTCGCTGGCACGCCTGATGGTCGGCACCGACGTCAAGAACGCCGAACGCACCACCGCGTCCGTGCGCGGGGAAGAATTGCTCAGCATCTGCGGCATGAGCCGCAAGCCTGCCGGTCCGTTCTCGATGCCGCTCAAGAATATCTGGCTGGATGTCGCTGGCGGCGAGGTGATTGGCATTGCCGGTGTTGCCGGCAACGGCCAGGGCGAACTTTTCGAAGCGATCTCCGGCGAGGCACTGCAGGAAAGCTCCGAGGCGATCCGCATTCGCGGCCAGTCGGCAGGGCGCATGGGGATTTCTGCCCGCCGCCTGCTGGGTGCGGCTTTCGTGCCCGAGGAACGCCTCGGCCATGGTGCGGCTCCTCGCATGCGGTTGTCGGAGAATCTTTTGCTGTCGCGCCACGCCACCGACGGTAAGGCTTTTGTCGGGACCGGCGGGCTGGTCAAGTCAGGCGCGATCCAGAAGGCGGCTCAACGCATCATCCAAGCGATGGACGTACGCAAGAGCGCGCCCGACCCTGAGGCCGCGGCACTGTCGGGCGGTAATCTGCAGAAATTCATCATCGGCCGCGAACTCGACCGCAATCCGGCTGTCATGGTGGTCAACCAGCCGACCTGGGGCGTCGATGCGGGCGCTGCCGCGCGCATCCGCCAGGCGCTGATCGAACTGGCACGCAACGGTTCGGCGGTGCTGGTGATCAGCCAGGATCTCGACGAGCTGTTTGAAATCTCCGACTCGATCGCCGTCATGCACAATGGCGAGCTGTCGAAACCGATTCCGATCGCGGAAGCCACGCTCGAGCGCATCGGGCTTTTGATGGGCGGCGCCGAACCGGGTCATCCCGAACACACGCAGGAAGTCGCGTGATGCGGATCGAACTCGTCAGACGTCCGGAACGCTCGGCGCTTTTCGCCGCCCTTTCACCCTTCATTGCGCTTGCATTGACGCTCATTGCAGGCGCGATCATGTTCTCGCTGCTCGGCAAGAACCCGGTCGAGGCGCTGTATTACTACTTCATCGACCCGCTGCGCGAGGTCTGGTCGCTGCATGAACTGGCGGTAAAGGCAGCTCCGCTGATCCTGATCGCGGTCGGGCTGTCGATCTGCTATCTCTCCAACAACTGGAATATCGGTGCCGAAGGCCAGTTCATCATCGGCGCGATCACTGGCTCGATCCTGCCGGTGATGTTCCCCGAGTTCCAATCCTGGATCGTTCTGCCGCTGATGTTGTTGATGGGCATCGCCGGTGGTGCCGCTTACGGCGCCATTCCGGCCTATCTCAAGGTGCGTTTCAACACCAACGAGATCCTGACAAGCCTGATGCTGGTCTATGTCGCGCAGCTGTTCCTCGACTGGATGGTGCGCGGCCCCTGGCGCAACCCGGCCGGCATGAATTTTCCGGAGACACGCACCTTCAGCGTTGCTGCAACGCTGCCTGAAATCTGGTCGGCGTCGGGCCGTGCCAACTGGGGCTTTGTGTTTGCCATCGTTGCGGCGATTGCGATGTGGTTCATGCTCTCGCGCACATTGAAAGGCTTTGAAGTGCTCGTGCTGGGCCAGAGCCCGCGCGCTGGCCGTTTCGCTGGCTTTTCGCAGTCGCGCATGGTGTTTTTCGCCTTCCTCGTTTCCGGTGGCCTGGCTGGGTTGGCCGGCATCTCGGAAGTTGCAGGCGCCATCGGCCAGCTCAGGCCGACGATCTCGCCCGGCTACGGCTTTGCCGCGATCATCGTTGCCTTCCTGGGCCGGCTGAACCCGCTCGGCATCGTCGCGGCCGGCCTGGTGTTGGCCTTGTCCTACCTCGGCGGCGAGGCGGCACAGATCTCGATCGGCGTGTCCGACAAGGTCGTGCGTGCCTTCCAAGGCATGCTGCTGTTTTTCGTGCTCGCCTGCGACACGCTCATTCTTTACCGCATCCGCTTTGTCGGCTCCTCCGCTGCAAAGACCGTGGAGGCCAAGCAAAATGTTTGAAGACATTCTGATAACGGTTGCGACGGCGGCGACCCCGCTTTTGATCGCAGCAGTCGGCGAAGTGGTGGTCGAGCGCTCGGGCGTGCTCAATCTCGGCGTCGAAGGCATGATGGTGATGGGAGCGGTGACCGGTTTTGGCGTAGCACTTGCCACCGGCTCGCCCTGGCTCGGCGTGTTGGCCGCGATCATCGTCGGCGCGCTGTTTTCACTTCTGTTCGGCTTTTTGACGCTGACGCTGGTGACCAACCAGGTTGCGACCGGCCTTGCGCTGACGCTGCTTGGCCTCGGCCTTGCCGGCATGCTGGGCGAAAGCTTCGTCGGCCTGCCGGGCGTCAAGATGAGCTACATCTACATTCCCGGCCTTACCGATCTGCCGGTGGTCGGCAAGCTGCTCTTCGGCCAGGACCCGCTGTTTTACGTCTCGATATTTCTAACGGCAGGTGTGGCCTACTTCCTGTTCAAGACGCGTGCGGGCCTGACCTTGCGCTCGATCGGCGACAATCACACCTCGGCGCATGCGCTCGGCATCAGGGTCATCGGCATCCGCTATCTCGCGGTGATGTTCGGCGGCGGCTGTGCCGGTCTTGCGGGCGCTTATCTATCGCTGGTCTACACCCCGCAATGGAACGAAAACATGACCGCCGGGCGCGGCTGGATCGCGCTGGCGCTCGTTGTCTTCGCCTCGTGGCGGCCATGGCGAGTACTGGCGGGTGCTTATCTTTTCGGAGCGGTTTCGATCGGCCAGTTGCATGCCCAGGCCCTGGGCATCGGCGTGCCGTCGCAGCTGCTTTCTTCGCTACCCTATCTGGCGACCATCGTTGTCCTTGTTCTAATCTCGCGCAACAGGCGACTGACGATGGTGAACACTCCGGCTTCATTGGGGCGGCCGTTTGTGCCAGATCGCTAAGGGCATGGTCTCAACTCGAAGCCGCACTGCGGTTTTTCGAGGAACGGCCATGTCACTGGGACTATAAAAAGGATGGGATCGTGCCCCGGGCAACCACTATGAGGAACAAAAGCATGAAAAAGACAATTCTGTCGTTGGYAGCGGCTGCCGCCGTGATGTCATTCGGCACCATTGCAGCAGAGGCCAAGGTCAAAGCCTGCTGGATCTATGTCGGGCCGATCGGCGACTTCGGTTACTCCTACCAGCACCACCAGGGCCTGCTGCAGGCGAAGGAAAAGTTCGGCGACCAGCTCGAGACCGCTTATCTCGAAAGCGTGCCGGAAGGTGCCGACGCCGAGCGCGCCATCGAGCGTTTCGCTCGCTCGGGCTGCAACATCATCTTTGCGACGTCGTTCGGGTTCATGGACCCGCTCAACAAGGTTTCCGGCAAGTTCCCGGACGTGAAGTTCGAGCACGCCACTGGCTACAAGCGCGAACATCCGAACGTTGCGACCTACAATTCGAAGTTCCATGAGGGCCGCTACGTGCAGGGCGTGATCGCCGCCAAGGAATCGAAGGCTGGCGTTGCCGGCTACATCGCTTCCTTCCCGATCCCTGAAGTGGTGATGGGCATCAACGCCTTCATGCTGGGCGCGCAGTCGGTCAACCCCGACTTCAAGCTCAAAGTCGTGTGGGCCAACACCTGGTTCGACGCCGGCAAGGAAGCAGATGCGGCCAAGGCGCTGATCGACCAGGGCGTCGACATCATCACCCAGCACACCGACTCGACCGCGCCGATGCAGGTTGCGACCGAGCGCGGCATCAAGGCGTTCGGCCAGGCTTCCGACATGATCAAGTTCGGCCCGACCACGCAGCTGACCTCGATCGTCGACGACTGGGGTCCGTACTACATCGAGCGCATCCAGGAAGTCATCGACGGCACCTGGAAGCAGAGCGACGTATGGGGCGGCATGAAGGAAGGCCACGTCGTGATGGCACCCTACGCCAACATGTCGGACGAGACGAAGAAGCTGGCCCAGGAAACCGAAGCCAAGATCAAGTCCGGTGCGTTCAACCCCTTCACCGGCCCGGTCACCAAGCAGGACGGCACCGAGTGGCTGAAGGCCGGCGAAGTGGCCCAGGATAGCGTCCTGCTCGGCCTGAACTTCTACGTCAAGGGCGTGGACGACAAGCTGCCGCAGTAAGCCGGCTGGCATTGCTCGAACGCGATAGCGTTCCGCAAACAAAGAACCCCCGGTTTTCGCCGGGGGTTTTTTGTTGGATCTGAGATAGTCGACTGGTGGATTCAGACAGCCGAACCGTAGAGATCATAGGCGTCGGCGCTGTCGATCTTGACGGTGACGATGTCGCCGACACGCAGCGGACGGCGCGACTGGATGTGCACCGAACCATCGATCTCGGGCGCGTCGTATTTGGTGCGGCCCTTGGCCGAGGTGCCGTTTGCCTCATCGATGATGACCGGCAGGCGCTTGCCGACCTTCTTGGCCTGCTGGGCGGCCGAAACCTTCTGCTGGCGCTGCATGAAACGGTGCCAGCGGGCCTCCTTGACCTCTTCAGGCACCTGATCGAGACCGAGATCGTTGGAACGCGCGCCTTGCACCGGCTCGTATTTGAAGCAGCCAGCGCGATCGATCTTCGCTTCGTCGATCCAGTTGAGCAGCATCTCGAAATCTTCATCGGTCTCACCGGGGAAGCCAACGATGAAGGTCGAGCGGATGGCGAGGTCGGGGCAAACGTCGCGCCAGCCGCGAATGCGCTCCAGCGCCTTTTCGCCATGGGCAGGGCGGCGCATGTTCTTGAGCACCTGCGGCGAAGCATGCTGGAAGGGAATGTCGAGATAAGGAAGGATCTTGCCTTCGGCCATCAGCGGAATGACGTCGGCGACATGCGGGTAGGGGTAGACATAATGCATGCGCACCCAGATGCCGAACTCGCCGAGTTCCTGCGACAGATCGAGGAACTTTGCCTTGACCTCGCGATCCTTCCACGGCGACGCGGCATATTTGATGTCGATGCCGTAGGCGCTGGTATCCTGCGAGATGACGAGCAGTTCCTTGACCCCGGCATTGGCGAGCTTTTCCGCCTCGCGCAGCACATCTCCAGCGGGACGCGACACCAGGTCGCCGCGCAGGTCGGGAATGATGCAGAAGGTGCAACGGTTGTTGCAACCCTCTRAAATCTTGAGATAGGCGTAATGGCGTGGTGTCAGCTTGACACCTTGCGGCGGCAGCAGGTCGGTGAACGGATCGTGGGCCGGCGGCGCTGCCTCATGCACCGCGGCCATCACGCTTTCATAGGCCTGCGGACCGGTGATCGCGAAAACGTTGGGGTGCTTTTCGCGGATCAGCTCGGGCGTCGCGCCCATGCAGCCGGTGACGATCACCTTGCCGTTTTCCTTCATCGCCGTGCCGATCGCATCCAGCGACTCGGTGCGCGCGGAATCGAGGAAGCCGCAAGTGTTGACCACGACAAGGTCAGCACCATCATGCTTACGGGCGATCTCGTAGCCTTCGGCGCGGAGCTGAGTGAGGATGCGTTCGGAATCGACAAGCGCTTTCGGGCAACCGAGGCTGACAAAACTGACGCGGGGTGCTGCGGACATAGACGGGTTTCCAAGGGATAAAGGCCGCAACCCCTGAAGGCCGGCCCGGAAGTCTCGAATTTTTACGATCTGTCGGCTCAAAAAAGAGCTCAATTCGGGCGGCGCAATAGCACAAATCCGCTGTCAAGCAAACCGGGACGCTGACGCCGTCTGAAAATGACAAGGGCCGGGTCGAACCCAGCCCTTGTCTCGAATGTAGTCTTAGTGGCCGCCGCTAGTTCCGCCGAACCATGGGCTCAGGAAGCCAAAATGGTTGGGGAACTGATCGACGGCACCGTCGAACAGCATCTTGATGGCGACGTAGAGGATGATCACCAGGCCGATATAGGCGATCCAGCGATATTTGTGCAGCAAACGCGCAACGAACGAAGCGGCAAAGCCCATCAGTGCGATCGACAGCGCCAGGCCGATGATCAGGACGGTCGGGTGATCCATGGCCGCGCCGGCGACAGCGAGCACGTTGTCGAGCGACATAGAAACGTCGGCGATGACGATCTGCCAGGCGGCCTGGGCAAAGGTCTTGCGCGGGCCTCTGCCTGCGATTTTGCCGTCCTTGTCGTAGTCGGCGTCGGAAAGCGCTTCGGTCGCCTCATGTTCCTGTTCGTGGCTGACGCTGAGCTCGCGCCACATCTTCCAGCACACCCACAACAGCAGCAGGCCGCCGGCGATGAGAAGCATCGGTCCAATGGCCAGGAGCCATTGGGTGATCAGCGCGAAACCGATACGAAGCACAGTTGCGGCCGCGATGCCGACGAGGATGGCCTTCTTACGCTGATCGGCGGGGAGGCCCGCAGCGGCAAGGCCGATGACGATGGCGTTGTCGCCCGCCAAGACGAGATCGATAGCTATGACCTGCAGAAGGGCTGTGAAGCCTGCGGCAGTAAATATCTCCATCAGACGGGACCCTCTCCGTTCATTTAGGCGAATAGATGTGGGCTATAACGGTCGCTGCTTGCTCGTCAACCGACTAGCCTGGCGTTTATCTCAAATACGCAAAAACCATGGCTTTGCTGACACCAGACTGACATTTTCCGGCGCCAAGACGGCACAATGGACGTAAGGGAGGAAGCCCGCGAGGACCAGCAGGCCAGGAAAACTCAGTCGCAAACGTATTTGACGCGACCTGAGAGGCTGCCTGCCGCACGGCAGGCAATAGGCTTGGTGCTGGCAGCGCCAGCGGTGGTGCTCGGCGCACGCGTCACCGGGCGAGGGCCGGGCTGCTGGGTGGCGAAGCGGATCTCCGGCCCAGTTGGAAAAGCAGCCGCTTGTTCGCGTTCGGCAGCGGCGCGCTTTGCCTCATCGTCCTGCCAGAACCGCCTCGTGTCGACCTGCTTTGGAATAACCACCGTGCCGTCGGACGAACGGCTGCAGCCGCCGAGAACGATGGTCGATAGGCAGATCGGAAGTGCAAGGGCGAGGCGCTGTATGATCATTGTGCCCCTTCTATAGCGTGTGAGTTTCGCCCAAGAAAGATCGCATTTCCAGTGAGTTGCAGAAGTTTTGCAGCGATGCGACATCGCAGCGGTCATCACCGAGGGTCAGGATCACACGGTCGTCAGTTGCCGAATGTTTGGCGCCGACCTAGTTTTGCAACAAGACGTAGTTGGTTTTGCAGCGCGAACCCCATCTCGACCAGCGATCGCGCGACGTTGCCGTTGCGCGACGGGGGGCTTGGTGTAGGGTAGGCTTCGCAGGAGAACTCGTAACCTTCGGATGAGTTGTCGATGCTGAAGCGTATGCTTGTTATGCTGGCGCTCACCGCCATTGTTCTAGGTGGTGTCTTCGGCTTTGCCGCATTCAAATCCTCGATGATCACCAAGGTGATGGCTTCGCTGGCCAACCCGCCGCAAACCGTTTCGACGATGGTCGCCACCTCGCAGGACTGGCAATCGCAACTCGAGGCGGTGGGTAGCGTGCGTGCGGTCAATGGCGCCAATCTCAGCGCCGAGGTTGCCGGCATCGTTTCCGTGTTGCACTTCGAATCCGGCGCCGACGTCAACAAGGGCGACGCCCTGCTGCAGCTGGAGTCGGCCGACGACATCGCCCATCTCAATGCATTAAAGGCGACCATGACGATCGCCCAACTCACCTTTGACCGCGACTCCAAGCTGGTTAAAACCGATGCCGTGAGCCAGCAGGTGGTCGATACCGACAAGGCCAACCTGCTCAACGCCGAGTCGCTCGTCGCCCAGCAGCAGGCCCTTGTCGATTACAAGACCGTCGAGGCGCCGTTCGCTGGACGTCTCGGCATCCGCCAGGTGGACCTCGGCCAGTATCTTCCCGCCGGAACCTCCATCGTCACCCTCCAGCAGATCGATCCGATCTACGTCGACTTCTACGTGCCGCAGCAAGCTCTGGCGCAGATCAAGGTGGGCCAGGCCGTCACGGCAAAAGTCGACACCTTCCCCGACAAGACATTTCCCGGCCAGATCTCGGCGATCAATTCGCAGGTCGACGTGGCAACGCGCACCGTGCAGTTGCGCGCCACCATGCAAAATGGCGACCACCTATTGTTGCCGGGCATGTTCGCTACCATCGACATCGATACTGCCGCGCCGCAGAAATACGTCACGCTTCCGCAGACGGCGATCGCCTTCAATTCCTATGGCGATATCGTCTATCTCGTCGACGACAAGGGCAAAGACGCTGACGGCAAGCCCCAGCTCGCCGCCAGGCAGGCGTTCGTCACCACCGGCGCAACGCGCGGCGATCAGATCGCTGTGCTGAGCGGCATCAAGGATGGCGATGTCGTGGTCACCGCCGGGCAGCTCAAGCTACGCAACGGTTCGCCGGTCAATGTCGACAACACCGTGCAGCCCGCCAACAATCCAGATCCACAACCGGTCGACAAATAGCAGGCGCAGTCTGGCGAGATAGTTCGCGGAAAGAATGCGGCGATGAGCTTTACAGACCTCTTTATCCGCCGCCCGGTCCTGGCAATCGTCGTCAGTCTCACCATTCTGGTGCTTGGCCTGCGCGCCATCGGCTCACTGCCGGTGCTGCAATATCCGCGCACTGAAAACACCGTCGTCACGGTCACCACGACCTATTATGGCGCCGATCCCGACGTCATTGCCGGTTTCATCGCCACGCCGCTGGAAAACGCCATCGCCCAGGCCAACGGCATCGACTATATGAGCTCGACCAGCCAGACCGGCGTCAATGTCATCACCATCTACCTCCGGCTCAACTACGACGCCGACAAGGCGCTGACAGAGATCAGCACCAAGGTCGCCTCGGTCATCAACCAGCTGCCGTCGGGCACCCAGCAGCCGGTGCTGAGCGTCAAGGTTGGGCAGACGATCGACGCCATGTATATGGGCTTCGACAGCGACGTGCTGCCGCGCAACAAGATCACCGATTATCTGGTGCGGGTGGTGCAGCCCAGGCTGCAGGCGGTGCCCGGCGTGCAGACCGCGGAAATACTTGGCGGCCAGAATTTCGCGCTGCGCGCCTGGCTCGACCCGGCCAAGCTTGCCGCCTATGGCCTGACCGCAACCGACATTTCGACGGCACTTCAGCAGAACGACTACATCGCCGGCCTCGGCACCACTAAGGGCCAGATGGTCGAGGTCAATCTCACCGCCTCGACCAGCCTGCACAGCGCCGAAGAATTCTCCAATCTCATCGTCAAGCAGGCCAACGGCGCCATCGTGCGGTTGAAGGACGTGGCCAACGTGACGCTCGGCGCCGACGACTATGAATCGCAGGTCGCCTTCGACGGCAAGTAGGCGGTCTATATCGGCATCCAGGTGGCGCCGGGCGCCAATCTGCTCAACGTCATCGCCGGCGTGCGCGCGGAATTCCCCGGCATCAAGGCGCAGCTGCCGGAAGGCCTGCGCGGGGAGATCGTCTACGATTCCACCGACTTCGTGAACAGCTCCATTCGTGAAGTGATCAGGACGCTCGGCGAGGCGCTTCTGATCGTCACCCTGGTCATCTTCGCCTTCCTCGGATCGCTGCGCTCGGTGCTGATCCCGACTGTCGCCATCCCGCTATCGCTGATCGGCACCTTCGCCCTGATGCTGGCGCTCGGATTTTCGATCAACCTTCTGACGCTGCTGGCGCTGGTGCTGGCCATCGGCCTCGTCGTCGATGACGCCATCATCGTCGTCGAGAACGTCAACCGGCACCTCGACGAAGGCGTGAAGCCCATACCGGCCGCGATCATGGCGGCTAGGGAGCTCGGAGGCCCGATCATCGCGATGACGGTGGTGCTGATCGCCGTCTATGTGCCGATCGGCTTCCAGGGCGGCCTGACCGGCGCGCTGTTCACCGAATTCGCCTTCACGCTGGTCGGCGCCGTCACCGTCTCGGCCATCATCGCGCTAACCTTGTCGCCGATGATGTGCTCGCGCATCCTGAAGGCCCGCGACCCCGAACGGCGCGGCTGGCAGGAGCGGCTGACCGAAACCATCGACCGCACCTTCGCGCGCATCCGCAACCGCTACGAGCGCTGGCTGCACGGCAGCCTCGGCTATCTCCCAGTGACAGCGACCTTTGCCTTCATCGTGCTCGGCAGCATCTATTTTCTCTATGCCGGGGCCAAGAGCGAGCTGGCGCCGCAGGAAGATGCCGGCATCATCATCTCGTCGTCGACGCCCGCACCCAATGCGACCCTGGAGCAGAAGCTGCTCTATTCCAGGCAGGTCTACGAGACCTTCGCCAAATATCCTGAGACCGCGCATGTGTTCCAGATCGACGCGCCGGGCACATCGATCGCCGGCATGGTGTTCACGCCGTGGGATCAGCGCAGCCGCACCACCAACCAGCTGCAGCCGGTCATCCAGCAGCAGCTCAACGGCATCGCCGGGGTTCGCGCCGCAGCCTTCCAGCTGCCGCCGCTGCCGGGCAGCCAAGGCCTTCCGATCCAGTTCGTGCTGAGCACGACGGACTCGTTTGTCCAACTCAACCAGGTGGCGCACGATTTCCTGCAGGAAGCCGTGAAAAGCGGCATGTTCATCTTCCTCGACAGCGACCTCAAGATCGACAACCCGCAGTCGGTCGTCCAGATCGACCGCAACAAGACCGCACAGCTCGGCCTGAAAATGAGCGATGTCGGCGCCGCACTCGGCGGCATGCTGGGCGGCGGCTACGTCAACTATTTCAGCCTCGCCGACCGCTCCTACAAGGTGATCCCGCAGGTCCAGCAGGGCAGCCGGCTCAACACGCAGCAGCTGATGAACTATTATGTGGGCGTCGTTAACGGCGTTCCGATCCCGCTGTCGGCCATTGCGACGATTTCCACCAAAACCATCCCCGAATCGATCAATCACTTCCAGCAGCTCAATAGTGCGACGATCCAGGGCGTCGCGGCGCCGGGCGTGGCGCAGGCCGACGCGCTGAAATTCCTGCAGGATCTTGCCAAACGCACACTGCCGCAGGGCTATTCGGTCGATTATGGCGGGCTGTCGCGGCAGTATATCCAGGAATCGTCGGGCTTCATCGCCACCTTCGGCTTCGCCCTGATCATCATCTATCTGGCGCTGGCTGCCCTGTTTGAGAGCTTTCGCGATCCCGTCATCATTCTCGTTTCAGTGCCCATGTCGATCGCCGGTGCGCTGATCTTCATCAATATTGGCATCGGCGGTGCCAGCCTGAACATCTACACCGAGGTCGGGCTGGTGACGCTGATGGGGCTGATCAGCAAGCACGGCATCCTGATTGTCGAGTTTGCCAACGACTTGCAGCAGCAGGGCAAGTCCAAGCGCGAGGCGATCGAGGAGGCCTGCGGAATCCGGCTGCGCCCGATCCTGATGACCACGGCTGCCATGGTTCTGGGCGTGGTGCCGCTTATCATGGCGTCGGGCGCCGGGGCGGTGTCGCGCTACAATATGGGCCTAGTCATTGCCAGCGGCCTGGCGATAGGCACCATGTTCACGCTGTTCGTCGTGCCTGCGGTCTACATGATGATCGCCGCCGACCATTCAAGGCATGCCGAGGCAGGGCAGGTGGCCGAGGCCGGGTGACGCCGACTGTGTCTACACCTCAAGGACAATGAGCTGCGGCCAGCGCTGCAAGGCGTCTCGGCCAGCGTCGGTGAGATCATAAACGCCCCGATCGACCCGGACGAACCAGCCATAGACATTGTCGAGCAGGATTTTGGGCGCGCGCGCGACGGCTTGGGTCAGGTCGCGCGGTCGTTTCGGCCCCTCGGCCAGCGCCACCGCGCATTTTAGCGCATCCTGGCGGTAAGCCGTCATGATCGGCGCGCGAGAACCGCCACCGACCACCGGGTCGCCTTGTCTGCGGCGATGCTCGTCGACCAGCCGCGAGCGCCGTTTCGTATCCCGCCTGGGCGCAAGCGCCACAGGGCTGAGCAACACCTCCACGCGCCCGTCTTCGAAAACGCCGAGCAGACCAAAGCCCAGCCGCCGGCACAGATTGCGGAACCGCTTGTCGCCCTCGCGGCCTTTGCCGCGCTGCGACATGCGCGCAGCAAGCCAGACCTCGTCGGCAGCCGCCGCGCGATCTACGCCTTGAAGGATCAGTTCGAGATTGAATTGCAGCTTCAATTCGCAGACCACCACGATCGGCGGCGCATCTGCACTCAGCGCCAGCAGGTCGCAGCCGCCGATCTCGCCCTTGACCTCGAAACCCAGGCCTTCGAGGAAGCGCTTGACCGGACTGTAGAGCGCTGTTTCAAGCAATCGGGTTTTCCTCAGCAAACATGGCCGTCCGTCAAATGCAGTGGCGGTGGCTCATGCCTATTGCATTTGCTGGTGGCCAGCCAACGACCACCACCAGCATTTGAAAGAATCATGGCGGATATCATGCGAGTGCAGTTGGATGAGTCGAGCCAAAGCTCAGCTATCTGCACCGACGATCTTCAAGCAAGTCGTGCTTGCGAAGAAGTTGCCGCTCTTGGCAATGCGGCAACCATGTCGAAGCTGCATCGAACAAGTTGACGCGGCGACTGGACCAGCGCTACAAGCGCGCCACAAAGGTTCTGGGCAGCTCACCCCAATATGTGTCTTCTCGCTAAAAGAAGCGCGGACAGGGAAGGCGGGCAGTCCTTATGCCTCGGAGGGATGGCCGAGCGGTTTAAGGCACCGGTCTTGAAAACCGGCGTGGGTGCAAACTCACCGTGGGTTCGAATCCCACTCCCTCCGCCACATCAAAACAAACCCGCCAATTTTAGCGCTGCTCATTTGCGAGGCGTATCGGGCCGAGCCCATCGCCGCAATTGCGCCATATTCTCGCCCGTTTCGAACCACAGTCGATTAATAGGCTAGCAAGCATTTCCTGCGCACAAGGGGACTGGGGATAGCGTGCGCGAACTGTTTTTCCATCTATGCGCGACAGCGTTGTGGTGGCGCTTGAGTAGACTGGCAGGGGACTTCACGATCATGCAGCATTCGACGCGGACGCGTTTTGGTCGCGCATCGACGGTCAGCATTCTTGCTGCGACCGCAGTATTCATTGCCGGCTGCGCTTCGCAGCCGACCTCTGTCGCCGGCAAGAAGCGTTCAAAGGAATATTTCGCCGAATCCGAATATGGCGTGAAGGCGAGCCCGCGCGTCACCACCAAGATGTCCGGCCTGCAGCGCGGCGGTGGCCGCGACCAGACAGGCAAGCCCTACAAGGTTCGGGGCAAGTGGTATTATCCCAAGGAAGACAAGAACTACGCAACGGTAGGTGCTGCGTCCTGGTATGGCGACGCGTTCCATGGCCGTCTGACCGCCAATGGCGAAATCTATGACATGACCCATCTTACGGCGGCCCATCCGACGATGCCGCTGCCCAGCTACGCCAGGGTGACCAACACCAAGAATGGCAGTTCAGTGATCGTGCGCATCAACGATCGCGGGCCTTATTCGAACGATCGTGTCATCGACCTGTCCAAGCGCGCCGCTGAAATGCTCGACTATGCCCATAGCGGCACGGCCAATGTGAAGGTCGAATATGTCGGACGCGCACCGCTCGACGGCCAGGACGACCAGTATCTCCTCGCGTCCTACCGACCTGGCAAGGGTATGGGCGATCCGACCAATGACGGCTTGCCGACCGGCGTGATGATCGCCATGAACGGCCCAACGCCAAGCGTCGGGGTGGGGCAGGCGGCTGCCTTCCCTGGCACGATGACGAATACTGCGCCGGCGGTAGCAATGCAGGCCGGCGCCCCGGCCAACACGCTTGCAGCCCAGGCGGTCCAGTTCGAGCAGCCTGTGATGGCAGCGCACGGGCAGGGCATGGTCGATGTCGCCTTGCCGGATTTTGGCCCCATCGCGCCTGCGCGTCCCGTGGAAATGATGCAAGTTCCTCAGTCGCGTGTGGCTCTCGCCACCATGGGCTACGCCAGCGAACGCGAAAGCGAAGCTGCAAGAGCCTTCGGGGTGCTGGAAGGCAAGGGGATTGCGTCAAACGACATCACCGATTCCTGGAAGCGCCTCAATCCAGGGCCGCGCGCCCAGCAGGACCTGGATTCTTATGTCGCCGCCGGCACTTTCGAGGACGGTGAAGAAGCCAAGCGTGTCGCCAAGGCGCTTTCCGCCTATGGCCGTACTTTGGTCGAGCAATCCGATTTCGAAGGCAAGACCTGGTATTCGGTCGACCTCTATCCGGATGGTAAGATTTCGCTCGACGCCATGCTCAAGGCCGCATGGACGCACGGCGCGCCCGACGCTTTCGCCGTGCACGACTGAGTTCGCCGGTTCGGCGAGTTGTGGCTATCGTGCCCGCCCGGTTGATCTGCCCAGACAAGGCCTGATAGTCTTTGAGGCCTCGACCGGAATTCGGGGCCGAACGGGGCAGCATCTCCCATGATTTTCAGACTATCCGCGCCGCTCATGTTGTTGACCGGCCTATTTGCAGCGCTGGCCTTTACCAGCCAGGCACAGGCGCAGCTGTTCGAAACCAAGGCACCACAGGCCTACATGATCGATGCCGAAACCGGCACCGTGCTGTTTTCCAAGGATCCCGACAAGCTCATTGCACCAGCTTCACTTGCCAAGCTGATGACGATGGAGGTGGTGTTCAACGCCATCAAGTCGGGCCGCTACAAGCTCGACGATACTTTTGCCGTCAGTGAAAACGCCTGGCGCACCGGCGGTGCGGCATCGCGCGCCTCGACCATGTTTGCCGCGGTGAGATCGCAGATCCGCATAGAGGACCTGATCCAGGGCGTGACCGTGCAGCTTGCTAATGATGGCTGCATCATACTTGCCGAGGGCATGGCCGGATCGGAGGGCAATTTTGCGCTGCAGATGACCGAGCGCGCACGCGAGATCGGGCTCAAGAAGTCGGTGTTCGTCAATTCGACCGGGTTGCCCGCACCGGGCCAGATGACCACCGTGCGCGAGCTTGCCGAACTTGGCCTGCACATCTGGACGACCTATCCCGATTTCTACAGGTACTACGGCCTGCCCGAGTTCACCTGGAACAAGATCCTGCAGCGCAACCGTAACCCGCTGATTGCCATGGATATTGGAGCTGACGGCATGGCTGCCGGCTTCACCGAGGGCGAGGGCTTTGCCATCGTCGGTTCGGTCAACCGCGAGGGCAGGCGGCTGTTTGCCGCCATGGGCGGCATGGCCAGCGACCGCGAACGCTCGGAGGAAGCCCGCAAACTGCTCGACTGGGGCATGCGGGCATTTGAGAAGACCGAGATTTTTGCCGCAAACGAAACGGTCGGCGAGGCCCAGGTGTTCGGCGGGGTGAAATCGCATGTGGCGCTGGTGGCCCAGAAGCCTGTCTCCATCTTCTTGCCCATCACCAACCGGGAGCGGCTGGTTGCCCGCATCGTCTATGACGGCCCGGTGGCAGCACCGGTGGCCGCCGGAACGCCGATAGGATCGCTCAAGGTTTGGATCGGCGATACGCTGAGCCAGGAGACGCCGTTGTATGCAGCCGAAGCCGTCGGTGTCGGCTCGCTGCAAAGCCGCGCTTTTGACGCGGTCAAGGAGCTTGCCATCGGCTGGCTGCGATAGTTCGGGTGGACCTTTGCCACTCTCGACGGTAGAGCTTCAGCACTTACATATGCCGTGAGGCCGTTCGTTCGGCAGAACTTGCGATACGGCGGACAGAAAGGCATTTGGATTGGCGCGCGGCTTCTTCATCACATTCGAAGGCGGCGAGGGCGCAGGCAAATCGACACAGATCGAGCGCCTGGCCTCAAAGCTGCGCGACAAGCGCTACGACATCGTCGTCACGCGTGAACCCGGCGGTTCGCCCGGCGCGGAAGCGGTGCGGCATGTGCTGTTGTCAGGTGCCGCCGAGCCCTTTGGACCGGAAATGGAAGCGCTGCTGTTTGCCGCTGCACGTTCCGACCATGTCGAGCAGGTGATCCGGCCGGCAGTGGAGCGCGGCGCCATCGTGCTCTGTGATCGCTTTTTGGATTCTTCGCGTGTCTATCAGGGCGTGACCGGCAACCTTGACCCGGACTTCATGGCCGCGGTCGAGCGCGTGGCGATCAACGGCATGATGCCCGACATGACGCTGATCCTCGACCTGGACCCGACAGAGGGCTTGCGGCGCGCGACGGCGAGGCGCGGCCAGGATGTCGCCGACCGGTTCGAGAAAGAGACAGTCGACATTCACCAGCGCCGGCGCGAAGCCTATCTGGCGATCGCCGAAAGCGAACCCGAACGCTGCGTGCTCATCGACGCCTCGCTGAACCAGGAGGATGTCGAGCACGCCATCACCGATGCGGTGTTCGCAGCCCTTGAGGCGCGCGCCACAGCAGGCAGCCGGGCGAGGGTGGACGCCTGATGTTCGAGCGCATCGCCCCCGAGCAGCACGACACATTGGACGGCGTGCCGGAACCGGCGGAGAATCCCCACCTGTTCGGCCATGAGCAGGCGATCTCGATGCTCACTGCCGCCTATCGCTCGGGCAAGCTGCCACACGCGCTGATCCTCACCGGCCCGGTCGGCATCGGCAAGGCGACACTCGCCTTTCATCTCGCCCACCATTTGCTGAGCTATCCCGATTATCGCAGCGCGCCTGAAACGCTGGCGCATCCAGACCCCAAGTCGGCGCTGTTCAGGCAAGTCGCCACTGGTGCGCATCCCTCGGTGCTGCATCTGACGCGGCCGCAAAACGACAAGACCAAGGGTTTCAAGTCGGTCGTCACCGTCGACGAGATCCGCAAGGTGTCGCGCTTCCTGTCGATGACCTCGCACAATGGCGCCTACCGCGTCGTCATCGTCGATCCGGCCGACGACATGAACACCAACGCTGCCAACGCACTGCTCAAGAACCTCGAGGAGCCGCCGGCGCGTACGCTGTTCATCCTGATCGTGCACGCGCCCGGAAGCCTGTTGCCGACCATTCGTTCGCGTTGCCAGACCATTCGGCTGACCCCACTCGAAGATGATGCCTTGTTGGCAGCGCTTGCAGGTACCGATCAGCCGGCACCGGATGAGCCGGAAGCGCGCGCCGCGCTCGTGCGGCGGGCAGGGGGTAGCGCACGCGTGGCGATCCTGCTCACCCAATATGGTGGGCTGGAGATCGCCGAGGCGCTCGACAAGATCGTGCAATCGGGCCGCAACGACATTGCTGCCGCACACCGGCTGGCCGATGCGGTGGCGGGCAGGGACAACGCCATCCAGTTTGACGTCTTCAATCGCCGCGCACTCGACCTGCTTTCCGACACGGCGACTGAGGCCGGCTACAACTCGGACCTTTCCAGGGCCAAGATCCTGTCCGATGCTTGGCACGAGGCGCAAAACGCGATATCCGAGACCGAGACCTACAATCTTGATAAGAAACAACACGTCCTGGCCATGATCGACCGCTTGAATACCGCATTGCGAATGTGACGCTCGTCCGAGCCGGATGGCAATCGCCATGCCGATGCGTTATCTGACCGCGACCCTTTCAATCCGATATTCATGACGGCTCATCCATGTCCCGCGAAAAATTCTACATCACGACCGCTATTTCCTACCCGAACGGCAAGCCGCATATCGGGCACGCCTACGAGTTGATCGCCACCGACGCGCTTGCCCGCTTCCAGCGCCATGACGGCAAGGACGTGTTCTTCCTGACCGGCACCGACGAGCACGGCATCAAGATGCTGCAGACGGCAAATCGGGAAGGCATTTCCGCGCGTGAACTTGCTGACCGTAATTCGAATGAATTCAAGAAGATGGCAACACTTCTGAATGCGTCGAACGATGATTTCATCCGCACCACCGAAGAGCGCCACTACGCTGCCTCCCAGGCGATCTGGAGGGCGATGGCGGAGAAGGGCGACATCTACAAAAGCAGCTATGCCGGCTGGTATTCAGTGCGCGACGAAGCCTATTACGGCGAAGAAGAGACCGAAGTCCGTCCCGACAATGTGCGCTATGGCCCCCAGGGCACGCCGGTCGAATGGGTCGAGGAGGAGAGCTACTTCTTCCGCCTGTCGGCCTACCAGGACAAGTTGCTTGCGCTGTACGACAGCCAGCCGGACTTCATCGGCCCCAACGAGCGCCGCAACGAAGTGGCGAGCTTCGTTCGTTCCGGCCTGAAGGACCTGTCGATCTCGCGCACCACCTTCGACTGGGGCGTGCCGGTGCCCGGTGACGACAAGCACGTCATGTATGTCTGGGTCGACGCGCTGACCAACTACATCACCGCGCTCGGCTATCCCGACACCAATGCCGAGAAGTGGGCCTACTGGCCTGCGGTGCACATCATCGGCAAGGACATCGTGCGCTTCCATGCCGTCTACTGGCCGGCTTTCCTGATGTCGGCAGGCATCGAGTTGCCCAAGCGGGTGTTCGGCCACGGATTCCTGTTCAACCGCGGCGAGAAGATGTCGAAGTCGCTCGGCAACGTCGTCGATCCGTTCACCATGGTCGAGCATTACGGCCTCGACCAGGTGCGCTATTTCCTGTTGCGCGAAGTGCCGTTTGGCCAGGATGGCAGCTACAGCCACGAAGCGATCGTCAATCGCACCAACGCCGATCTCGCCAACGATCTCGGTAATCTTGCGCAACGCTCGCTGTCGATGATCGCCAAGAATTGCAATGGCGTCGTGCCGCAGCGCGGTGAACTGGCTGATGCCGACAAGGCGATCCTCGACCAGGCTACGGCAGCACTGGTGACCGCGCGCAAGACGATGGCGGAGCAGGGCATCCACCACGCGCTTGCGGCGATCTTTGCCGTCGTTGCCGAGGCCAACCGGTATTTCGCCGCACAAGAACCCTGGGCACTGAAGAAGACCGATCCGGCGCGCATGGAAACGGTGCTGTGGACCACCGCCGAGGTGATCCGCCGCGTCGGCATCATGTGCCAGCCGTTCATTCCTGCATCGGCCGCCAAATTGCTTGACTTGCTGGCCGTGACCGACAGGGACTTTGTCCATGTCGACGCTGCACATGCGCTTGTGCCGGGCGCGGCATTGCCGACACCGCAGCCGGTGTTCCCGCGCTTTGTCGAGCCGACGACGGAAAGCTGAGGCCACAGAAAAGATGCTAGTCGACAGTCATTGCCATCTCGACTTTCCTGACTTCGCCGAAGAGCGCGCGGAGATCATCGCGCGCGCCAAGGCCGCCGGGGTCGAGCGTATGGTCACCATCTCGACGCGCGTGAAGCGCTTCGAGCAAGTGCTTGCGATCGCTGAGGAATATGACGAGGTCTATTGCTCGGTCGGCACCCATCCGCACAATGCCGCCGAAGAACTCGACGTCACCACGGCCGATCTGGTCAAGCTTGCCGCGCACCCGAAGGTCGTTGCGATCGGCGAGGCGGGGCTCGACTATTTCTACGACAAGGCGCCTCGCGATGCACAAGCGAAAGGGTTGCGGAACCATATCGCGGCGGCCCGCGAGACCGGATTGCCGCTGGTCATCCACGCCCGTAACGCCGACGAAGACATGGCAGCGATGCTCAGGGAAGAAACAGGGAAGGGCACCTTCCCCTTCATCCTGCATTGCTTTTCCTCCGGCGCCGAGCTTGCACGCATTGGCGTCGAGCTTGGCGGTTACGTGTCTTTCTCCGGCATCGTGACGTTCAAGAACTCGGCCGAGCTGCGCGAGATTGCCAAGGACGTGCCGCGCGACCGGTTGCTGGTCGAAACGGACGCGCCTTACCTTGCGCCGCCACCTCATCGCGGCAAGCGCAACGAACCGGCCTTCGTGGCCCACACGGCTGCCGTCCTAGCCGAGACGATTGGCGTCAGTGCCGGGGAAATCGCCGAGATCACCACCGCCAATTTCTTCCGGCTGTTCACCAAGATGCCGAAGCCGGCCTGAGCGATGCCGGATACGCTGCGCCTCACCATATTGGGCTGCGGCTCGTCGCCGGGCACGCCGCGCATCACCGGCGACTGGGGCGCGTGCGATCCGACCAATCCGAAGAACCGGCGCACGCGCGCGGCGGCGATGGTCGAGCGCATTTCAGCGTCCGGCACGACCCGCGTCGTCATCGACACGGGACCAGATTTCCGCGCCCAGATGTTGGCGGCAAACGTCAGCCATATCGACGCCGTGGTCTACACACACCCGCATGCCGACCATATCCATGGCATAGACGACCTCAGAGGCTATGTGCTCGAGCGCGGCAGCCTGATCGATATCCATGCCGACCAATTCACGCTGGAACGCCTGACGCTGGCCTTCGGCTATTGCATCAAAACGCCGCCGGGAAGCTCGTATCCACCGATCGTTAGGCCGCGCATCATCGAGCACGATCAGCCGTTCGTCATAGCAGGAGAGGGGGGTCCCCTCACCTTTTTGCCGCTGCCGCAGATCCATGGCGACATCATTTCACTCGGCTTCCGCGTCGGGCCGATCGCCTATTGCTCCGACGTCAGCGACTTCCCGGAGGCCACGGCAGCACTGATGGCCGGCCTTGAGCTGCTGGTCATCGACGCATTGCAGCACAGGCCACATGTCAGCCATCTGTCGCTGTCGGAGGCGCTGGAATGGATAGAGAGGCTCAAGCCGAGCAAGGCCGTCCTGACGCACATGCATGTGCCGCTGGACTACGCTGCCGTCATGGACGCCACGCCGGCGCATGTCGAACCAGCCTATGACGGCATAATCATGGAAATACCTTATCCGTCAGGGTTATAGACGGACTGTTTGATGCGGTCAGGCGTTGCTGGTTGTGTCGATAAGCCAGAATGGCCGACGACCATAGGCGCGCCGGTTTGCATACAGGTGCATCCTGTGGCCCCATACAGGTGCATTCTGTGGCCCCAAGCTTGCAGCTTGCGTGAAGGCCAGCGGCACACGAAACGCGGCCGAACAGCGCTCCGGCGTATCATTGCAGTTCCATAATCTATCTTATGCGATAGTTGGTTGTAGCCGCAAAGTTRRAATGTCCTGATYCTGCAAAGTAAGAATGTCACTCTGCCCGCGTTTTGACGACGCGGGAGATTGCGGATGGGACTGATTGCGATGAGCGAGCGCGATCTGCAACGGATCGAAGTTTTGTCGAAGGTTGTTGCCGGCCGGACGACGATCGTTTCGGCAGCRCATGTTCTGGCGCTGAGCCCGCGCCAGGTGCGCCGGCTSCTGGAACGGATGAAGACGAGCGGCGCGGGCTCGATCCGACACAAGGCGATCGGCCGCCCATCGAACAATCGGATTTGTGACGGCGTGCGCGATTATGCCATGGCGATCGTGCTAGAGCGCTATGCGGACTTTGGTCCGACACTGGCGGCGGAGAAGCTTGCGGAGCTCGACGGTTCATCGACGATGCGACGGGCAAGCTGATGCAGTTGCGCTTTGTGCGCTCGGAAAGCGCCTTCAGCTATTTTGCGGCACTGGAACTCTATTTGAAGGACCATGGTGCTCCCGTTGCCTTTTATTCCGACAAGCATTCGGTGTTCCGGGTGACCAAGAAGGATGCCAAGGGCGGCCAGGGCATGACGCAGTTCGGCCGTGCGCTTTCAGAGCTAAACATCGAGATTCTTTGCGCAAATTCGAGCCAGGCGAAAGGTCGTGTCGAGCGCGCCAATCGGACGCTTCAGGACCGCTTGGTGAAGGAGCTGCGGTTGGCAGGGATCTCGGATATGGAGGCGGGCAATGCGTTCCTGCCCGGTTTTGTTACGCGCTACAACGCACGGTTCGCACGCACCCCTGCCCGGTCAGATGACCTGCACCG
>NZ_JBFUIP010000030.1:0-43826 GCF_056401815.1 Aminobacter sp. P4_D5
CCAGTATTCTGCTTTCGAAGCCCTCGCTGATGTCGCGCCGTGCCTGCTCGGGATCCGAGCAGTCCATGCCGTGCACGAAAAGCGTGCGCCGGTCGTCGGAGACATCGACCGACAGCGTGCCCGGCGTCAGCGTGATCAAATTGGCGAGCAAGGTGATTTCAAAATCCCGATCGACAATCAACGGATAGGCAAAGATGCCCGGCTTGATGTCCATGCGCGGCGACAGCACCAGCCTGGCCACCCGGAACGCCGACAGTAGCAGTTCCTTGATGAAGAGGCCGATAAGCAGAAGCAACGCCCAGGGCCGAATGACGGTCCTTGTCGTAAGTCGCTGCTCGCGCACCAAAAACAAGACAACCCAGCCGATCACGAAACCAAAGACCAGGTTCGGGATCGAGTAGCTGCCCGAAATGGCAACCCAGACCAGCGCCAGTATCAACTCGTTGCGGTAGGGGATCATGATCCGCCTCCCCCGGGGAAGACCGCGTGAACATAGGCCGAAGCATCGAGCAGCCCGCTCGCGGCAGTCACAGAGACACGGACGAACGGCTCGGGCACGATGCCCATCGCCAGCATCGCCAAGATAAGAACCACCACGGCACCGCAACCCAATGTCGGCATTGTTCCACCGGTTGCTGCTTGAACGCCGGGAATTTCGACGCGCCAGAACGCCAGGATGAACACACGCCCGAGCGCGACGGTGGCGAGGAAGCCACTCAACAAGATGGCCGCGGCGATCAGCCAGGCGCCGCTGTCGAGCGCGGCCCTGACCAGCATCACCTTGGGCCAAAGCCCCGACCCCGGCGGCAAGCCGGCCACCGCAAGCGAGATGATGAAGGCGAGCAAGGCGAGAAACGGGCTTGCGCCATAAAGACCGGACAGCCGGTGGAGCGAAAAGCTGCCACCGCGCTGGCGCATCAGGCCGCCAAGCAGATAGAGCGCCGACAGCGCCAGCATCGAATGCAAGGCATAGAATATCGCCCCTGAAAGCCCACCAGTCCCGCCCAGCGCGATACCCGCGAGCATGATGCCGACGCCCGAAATGACAAGGAACCCGGCGATCCTGCGAATATCGGACTGCGCCAGTGCACCGAGCGCGCCGATCAGCATCGTCGCCACCGCCACCCAGCCGATCACGCCAGCGAGCGCCACGTGCTCGACGGCAAAGATCATCACCAGCGTGCGCAGCAACGCATAGATACCGACCTTGGTCAAAAGCCCGCCGAACAGCGCGCCGGTGATGACAGGTGGGGTGTGGTAGGAGGCTGGCAGCCAAAAATTGACAGGAAAGGCCGCCGCTTTCATGCCGAAGGCGAGTAGAAAGAGCGTCGCTAGCGTCATCAGCGGGGCAGCATCGCCGATCTGCCCGGCCTTTATCGCCAGATCGGCCATGTTGAGCGTGCCGAAGGTGCCGTAGAGGTAACCTGTCGCGATCAAGAACAGCGTCGTACCAACGAGATTGAGGATCGCATATTTGGTGGCGCCGTCGATCTGCGACTTCTCGGATCCCAGGATCAGCAACCCGAAGGACGAGATCAAAAAGACCTCGAACCAGACATAGAGGTTGAACATGTCGCCAGTCAGGAAGGCGCCACTGACACCGGCCATCATCAACAACAGGAACGGATAAAAGCCGTAACGCCGGCCGGTCGCATCAACGTCGCGCACAGAGCAAGCGCAACAGAGGAGTGCAACGATCGACGCCGTCAGCGAAAACACGGCGCCTAGCGCATCGACGGTGAAGGAGATACCGAAAGGCGGCAGCCAGCTTCCCATCGTCATCGAGATGGGACCTTCGGCCAGCACACGCCGCAGCAAAAGACCATTCGTGCCGACCATGACCGCAAGCACGGCCAGCGCCAGGACCGCATGCCAGCGGATACTGTGCCGGATCATCAGCAGCACCGCTCCCGCAATGATCGGCAGCAGACCCGGCGCGATGATCAGCCAGTCGGACGCAGCCACGGGTGCCGCAATCATCGCTGCGGTCTTGTCGATGATCACACCTTGCACAGCCATAGGCTCAATACCCCATCGGCGGCAGGCCGTCGTCGACGGGCTCGGCAACACGCATGCCGTCGGTGTCGTCCATCCCGATCTCCTGGTAGGCGCGGTAGGCAAGCACCAGAAGGAAGGCAAAGAACGAAAATGAAATGACGATCGCCGTCAGGATCAGCGCTTGCGGTAAGGGATTGGCCACGGCACTTGCGGGCACGTCCAGCCCGTCGGCGATGATCGGCGGAACCTCGCGCATGACGCGGCCATTGGTGAAGATCAAAAGGTTCACCGCATTGCCGAACAGCACCACGCCAAGCAGGATGCGGATCATGTGCCGCGACAGCATGAGGTAGATGCCCGCCGTGAAGAACAGCCCGACAAGGATCGCGAATACGGCTTCCATCAGTCGGCCTCCCTGTCTTCGAGGGCGAGCGCAATCGATGTGAACGATCCCACCACGACAAGATAGACGCCAATGTCAAAGACCATGACGGTCGACAGGTCGGTGCTGATGCCGAAGAAGCTTGGCGCGCTCCACAGACCGGTCAGGAATGGCACGCCGAACAAAAGCGACGGCAGTCCGGCAGCCGCTGCGGCAAACAGCCCGAAGCCGGCAATTGCCATGGGATGGAAATAGAGCGCGCGGCGCACCGCCGGCACGCCGAAGGCAATACCATGAACACCAAAGGCCGATGCGGCGATCAGCCCCCCGGTGAACCCGCCGCCTGGGTCATTGTGGCCACGCAGCAGCACGAACACTGAAAACATCAACATGAGGCCGGTGAGATAGGGGGCTGCGGTCCTGAAGATCAGCGTCTGCATGCTACGCCTCCTCGGCCACTGTCGCGCGCGCTTCCGGCTTTTTCGAACGGATGCGCACCAAGGCCAGGATCGCGAGGCCAGTCACCATCACCACTGCGATCTCGCCCAGGGTGTCGAGGCCGCGGAAATCGACGATGATGACGTTCACAACGTTGCGGCCATGGGCGATCGTCTTGGAATAGGTGCTGAAGAACTGCGACAGCCGGTCGTCGAACGGCAATTGCGTCACCTTCAGGAGCAGTAGTGCGAAGCCCGTGCCGCACGCGGCGGCAATTGTCATGTCCAGCAGCTTCTGCCCGCGCGGCCGGTGGTCGGAGGGAGCAAGCCTGAGCCGCGTCATCACCAACGCCAGGATCACCACCGAAAGCGTCTCCACCATGAACTGGGTGAATGACAGATCCGGCGCGCCAAAGAGCATGTAGAGCAAGGCGACGGCAAAGCCCTGGATGCCGAGCGAGACGATCGCAGTCAGGCGGCTGCGCGCCTGAACAACCGCCGCCACGCCGATCACGGCAATGGCCAGAACGCCCCATTCGTAGAAACGGAATGCCGGCACGCTTGGCACATCAGGCAGTTCATCAAACAGCACCATCGGCAACAACAGCGCTGTTGCCACTGCAACGAATGTAACCGTCATGTAGATGTCGAGGCGGCCATTGTGGATGATGCGGGTCACACCCGTTGCGAGCCGCAACAGGCCGCGCAGCGCCTGGTCGAAACCTTGATCCGGTCCCCAGCCGATAGCCTTGAGTGTGGCTGCCATGGTGGCGCGCAGACTGTTCTGCGCCAGATAAGCTGCAATTCCCAACGCTATCGTTACGACGGACAGAAGCAGGGGCAGACCAAGATGCGGCACCACAGAAATCTGCACATCGATCGCCTTGCCGGCCACTGCACTCGCCGTCGGCGACGACAGCAGGCGGTGCGCCAGCGGGAACGCCAGCGACAGGCCAAGACCTGACAAGCCCAGAACCATCGGCCCCAGCCACAGCGCCAGCGGCCCCTCATGGGCCGGTTTCGGGGTCTTGATCGCAGCGCCCAGGAACGGCTTCAGTGCGACGACGAAAGCCACGGCGAACATCAGGGCGTTGCCGACAACGACCACAGGCAGAGCTATGCCATTCCAGGCATATGACGAGCCGAGTGCTGCGTAGATCTCTTCCTTGGCAAGGAACCCGAAGAACAAAGGTGCGCCGCCCATCGACAATGCAGCCATCAAGGCTGCCGCAAACGTGATGGGCATGGCGCGGCGCAGGCCGCCCAGCTTGGCTACATCGCGGGTACCCGCTTCATGGTCGATCAAGCCAGCGACCATGAAAAGCGCGCCTTTGAACATCGAATGTGCGATCAGATAGAGCGCCGCCGCCTCGACCGCCTTGTCCGACCCAAGGCCGGTCAACATGACCAGCAGGCCGAGCGAGGCTACGGTGGTGTAGGCAAGCATCAGCTTGAGATCGGTCTGYCTGACAGCGAGCAGCGTGCCTATGGCAAGCGTTGTTCCGCCAAACAGCGGCAGGATCGTTTCCCAGGCCGTGGTATCGCCCATGACCGGGTTGAGGCGCATCACCAGATAGACGCCTGCCTTCACCATCGTCGCCGAATGCAGATAGGCCGAAACCGGTGTCGGCGCCTCCATGGCGTTGGGCAGCCAGAAGTGGAATGGAAACTGCGCCGACTTGGTGAAAGCACCGCCGAGCACCAACACCAATGCGGCCAGATAAAGCGGGCTGTTGCGCAAGACGTCGCCGGAACCAAGCAGCAGCGCCGAAAGCTCATTCATGCCAGTCACTTGTCCGATCACCAGCAGGCCGGCGAGCAGCGAAAGCCCCCCCAAGCCGGTCACCAGCAGCGCCTGCAATGCCGCGCGCCGCGAGGCTTCTCGCGCGTGATCGAAACCGATCAAAAGGAACGAGGTGATCGACGTCAGTTCCCAATAGACGAACAGCATCAGGAACGAATCCGAGACCACCAGACCCAGCATCGCGCCCATGAACAACAAGATGAACGAGAAAAAACGCCCCTGCTGGGCATGCCCTTTGAGATAGCCGCCGGAATAGATGACGATCAGCGTGCCGATGCCCGAGATCAGCAGCGCAAAGGTCAAGGACAGACCGTCGAGATACCAGGAAAATCGCAGACCAAGGCTGGGCGCCCAGTCAAACCCGTTTGAAACAGCAACTCCGGAACTCACCGTTCCGAGCATCCCGGCGAAATGCACGAATACAAGCAATGGAACTGCGGCGAGCAGCCAGCCGGCATTGTGTTTCATCAAGCGGGTCAGAAGCGGAGCGAGCAGTGCACCGACAAATGGCAGCATGAGGATAAGGAAGGTCAGCGGACGGGCCCTCTTTGCGTCTCACGTTATTACCGCTAGGGGCATAAACGCCTAGCCAGGTGGGGGCAAGCCTGAACCGACCTTGTCAACGACTCGTGTCGTCGAGTTGATGAACAATGCAACTCAGCTCTTGAACCCGCCCTGATCGGCGTGTTCAGTCGCCATTCGAGATTCATCTTATGCGAGACGCAATGACCAGACCCGCCATTTTCGCCGATATCGCAGCTCCCTCGACGGAGCGACGGCCCGTTTCCGACACGCATCACGGCATCACGCGCGTCGACGAATATGCCTGGCTGCGTGCCGACAATTGGCAAGAAGTGTTCCGCGACCCGAGCCTGCTCGATCCGGCGATCCGCAGCCATCTCGAAGCGGAGAACGGCTACCAGTCCGAACTGATGGCGGACACCACTGAGCTCAGGAAGACGCTTTTCGAGGAAATGAAAGGCCGCATCAAGGAAGACGATTCCTCTGTGCCGATGAAGGATGGCCCCTTCGCCTATGGCTCGTCCTACAAGAAGGGCGGCGAGCAGCCGCGCTATTTCCGCATTCCAAGCGAAGGCGGCCCTGAGGACATCATTCTCGATGGCGACAAGGAAGCCGAAGGCCATGCCTATTTCCGCTTGGGCGGGCTCGACCACTCATCCGACCATGCCCGCCTGATCTGGGCGTTCGACGACAAAGGGTCGGAATTCTACACCCTGCGTGTTCGCGACCTGTCGGATGGCAACGACCTCGGCGACATCGTCGGTGATACCGGCGGCTCGGGTGTGTGGGATGCCGCCAATGCCGGTTTCTTTTATTCCCGTCTCGATCCTAACCATCGCCCGTCAAAGGTTTTCTACCATGCTCTAGGAACCGCACCTGGCTCGGATCGGCTGATCTATGAAGAAACCGATCCCGGCTTCTTCATGAATGTCGGCGGCACGCGCGCCAACGACTGGATCATGATTTCGATCAGCGATCATGAGACCTCGGAATACCGTCTCTTCCCGGCCACCGATCCCCTCGCCGCGCCGAAGCTGGTGGCGGCCCGCGAAATCGGACTGCAATACGATCTCGAAGAAGGCGGCGACATCTTCTTCGTGCTGACCAATGCCGAYGGCGCCAAGGATTTCAAGATCATGACCGCGCCGGTCAACGATCCGGTCCGCGCCAATTGGAAGGAACTGGTCGATCATGAGCCGGGCCGCCTCATCCTGTCGGTCATCGGCTTCAAGGATTTCATGATCCGCCTCGAGCGAAAGGAAGGCCTGCCGCGCATCGTCGTGCATGAGCGCGCCACCGGCGCCGAGCACCACATCTCTTTCCCCGAAGAGGCATTTTCGCTCGGGCTGTCGGGCTCTTATGAATACGACACCGACACGATKCGTTTTTCCTATTCGTCGATGACAACGCCAACGCAGTTGTTCGACTACAACATGCGGACGCGCGAACGGGTGCTTCTCAAGACCCAGGAAGTGCCTTCGGGCCACAATGCCGAGGACTATGTCACGCGGCGCCTGATGGCACCTGCTCCCGACGGCGAACTCGTGCCGATCTCGCTGATCCATCATCGCGACACGCCGCTCGACGGCACCGCGCCCTGCCTGCTCTATGGCTACGGCTCCTACGGCATGACGATTCCGGCATCGTTCAACACCAACTGCCTGTCGCTGGTCGACCGTGGCTTCGTTTATGCCATCGCTCATGTTCGCGGCGGCAAGGACAAGGGTTATGCCTGGTACGAAGACGGCAAGCGCGCGACCAAGGTCAACACCTTCACCGACTTCATCGCCACAGCCCATCACCTGGTCGCGGAGCGCTACACCTCGCATGACCGCATTGTCGCGCAAGGTGGCTCGGCCGGCGGCATGCTGATGGGGGCTATCGCCAACATGGCGCCGGAAGCCTTTGCCGGCATCATCGCCGAAGTGCCCTTCGTCGATGTGCTGACCACGATGCTCGACGACACCTTGCCGCTGACGCCGCCGGAATGGCCCGAATGGGGCAATCCGATCGTCTCCGAGGACGACTACAAGACCATTGCCGCCTACTCGCCCTACGACAATGTCGCTGCTCTCGACTATCCGCCGATCCTGGCGGTCGCGGGCCTGACCGATCCGCGGGTCACCTATTGGGAGCCGGCCAAATGGGCGGCGCGCCTTCGTGAGCGCAAGTCGGGCAACAGTCCGGTGCTATTCAAGATCAACATGGATTCCGGCCACGCTGGCGCCTCAGGCCGCTTCTCGCGGCTGGAGGAAGTCGCCTTCAACTACGCCTTCGCCTTGAAGGTGGCCGGGCGCGCCTGACGACTGCAAAGGGGACCGGCGGTTGCAATAACCGCCGGTCCGAGATCAACCGGCCGGCTTCGGCGGCTGCGCCGGGTAGCCGTTGGAATGTCCTGGAATTGCCTTGAGATAGACCGCGATCGCCGCGCGGTCCTCGGCGGTCAGCCTGGCCATGTTCTTTTGCACTTCGACCATCGTGCCGCCGACCGAATCGAACTCCGGCGTGAAGCCGGTTTCGAGATAGCTGGCGATATCGCTTTCCGACCAGCCGCTTATGCCGCGCCCTTCCGGCGTGATGTTGGGCACGACACCGTCACCTTCGGCGGCTTTTGCGCCCGCCAGCCATTGCGCTTTCTCAGTGCCGCCAGCAAAGCTGCGCGGCGTGTGGCATTCGCCGCAATGCCCCATCCCTTCCACCAGATCGCGCCCATGCAGGAGTTGCTCCGGTGCGCCGTCGGCAAGAGCGACCACAGGTTCGTTGCTGAGGTAGAGCATCTTCCACAGCCCTACCCCGCGACGAACATTGAACGGGAAAGCGAGGCTATGGTCAGGCGCCTGTCCGGCGACGGGTGGCAGCGTCTTCATGAAGGCATAGAGGTCGGCGACATCGGTCGGCTTCATGCGGGCGTAAGAAGTATACGGAAACGCCGGGTAAAGGTGCTGCCCCTCGCGTGCCACGCCCTTGAGCATCGCGTTGGCGAAGTCTTCTAGCGACCACGCGCCGATGCCGTCTTTGGGATCGGGAGAAATGTTCGGCGCAACAAAGGTGCCGAATTGTGTCTTGAGTTCGACGCCACCCACCAGTTGCAGGCGCGCATCGCCTTCCGATTTTGGCTTGGCATGACAGGACGCGCAGCCGCCTGCATCGAAAATGCGCTGGCCCCGGGTCGCGTCGCCGATCCCAATTGCCGCCAAGGTCTCCGGTCCCAATTTCTCGGGAACCGTCAGCCACCAAAAAACCGCGGCTCCGGCGCCGCCAAGCGCCAGAGCCGCAATTGCGAGTTTCTTGAAAACAGCCATCCGCTAGGGGTCAGCCCTTCTTCACGCGGAAAGCCTCGTGGCAGGTGCCGCAGGTCTGGCCAATCGCGCCGACCTGAGCTTTCAGCGCGTCAAGATCCTGAGCTGGATTTGCCACCGCTGCGGCAGTGACCGCCTTGAACTTGTCAACCTGAGCCTGGAAGCCAACCGGGTCCTCCCAGATTTTCGGGGAGGCTGTCGTGTCGCCCTTGTCGCTCCCGACGGGGAATGACGCGGCAACGTCGATCTTTTGAACATTGGTGTTGAGCGCCGTCAAAGCCGCCAGAACGGCGGCCGCATCGAATGGGGTTTCCCCCTTCACCATCTTCACGAGTATGCCGACATCCCTGGCATTTTCCTTCATGACCGCTTGGCGATCGGCAATCACGTCAGCGAATGCCGCAGTAGTAGCAAGCGCAAGCGCTGCAACGGCAAATACGAGCTTTCTCATTAGGTCCTCTCCGGGTTGCGATATGCTGCCTAGGGCCAACGGCGAAACTGGCCGAATTCGTCCCGATATTCTCCTCACGCTTCCGTGATCTCGGCAGTTAATTTCGCAACACCTCAACAAACGAAAAAGCCCCGGACTTGCCGGGGCTTTCCTCGTTCAATGATGGGGCTCAGGCCTTTTCGTACAGCTCGAGCACGTAGTCCCAGTTGATCAGGCTGTCGACGAACGCCTCGAGGTATTTCGGGCGAGCGTTGCGATAATCGATGTAATAGGAATGCTCCCAGACGTCGACGCCGAGGATCGGGGTCGCGCCGTGGACGAGCGGGTTCTCGCCGTTCGGGGTCTTGGAGATGGCAAGCTTGCCATCCTTGACCGACAGCCAGGCCCAGCCCGAACCGAACTGGGTCGTACCAGCGGCGATCAGATCCGCCTTGAACTTGTCGTAGCCACCGAGATCGGCATCGATCGCCTTCTGCAGCGCGCCGGGCAGTTTGGTGCCGCCGCCGCCCTTTTTCATCCACTTCCAGAAGTGGACGTGGTTGTAATGCTGGGCAGCATTGTTGAACAGGCYGGCGTTCTTGCCGAATGACTGCTTCACCACCTCTTCCAGCGACAGCTTGTCCATGCCTGCTTCCGCAGCCAGCTTGTTGCCGTTGTCGACATAAGCCTTGTGGTGCTTGTCGTGGTGATACTCGAGCGTCTCCTTCGACATGAAGGGCTGCAGCGCCTCGTAGTCGTAGGGCAATTCGGGCAATTCAAAAGCCATGGATCATACTCCCTTGCTGGCAATTTAGCGGCATGACTATGCCGTCTACAGATAGGTCGTCATCGTCTTGTGACAACAGATGAGAGGCGCTGTTTTTTCTTTGCTACACTCAGGCCTTAGCTGTCGCGTGCGCCCACTCCCAATATAGCTCGCGCGATTTTTTTGCTACCGGTCCCGGCTGCAGAATTCGATCTTCGATGCGCGTGACCGGAACAACCTTGGAATGGTTGCCGGTAGAGAAGATTTCATCGGCTTCAAGGAATTCGCGCACCGACAGCGTCTTTTCGACGACCGAAACGCCCTGCTCGGCAAGAAGCGACATGGTGCGGCTGCGCGTTATTCCGGAAAGAAAAGTTCCGTTGGGTGCTGGCGTGAACACCTGGCCGTTCTTGACCAGGAAAATGTTGGACGAACCTGTCTCGGCGACATTGCCCAGCATGTCGAGCACAAGCGCATTGTCGAAACCGCGCATCTTGGCCTCGAGGATCGCCCGGCCGTTGTTCGGATAAAGACAGCCCGCCTTGGCGTTTGTCGGCATGGTTTCCATGCTCGGGCGACGGAAGGGCGACAGGCCGATCGAAAATCCCGTGGGAGGGAGCATCGGTGATTCGTACAGGCACAGGCAGAACCGGGTCGAGGCAGGGTCAGCGGGCACGCCCATGTAGCCGCCATGCTCGGCCCAATACATCGGCCTGATATAGACCGCCGTCTTGCCGTCGAATTTCTTGAGCCCATCCCAGGTCAGCCCGACGATCTGCTCGGGGCTCATGGTCGGCTTCAAGCCGAGCGCAATGGCCGAGGAATTGACGCGGCGCGAATGCGCTTCAAGGTCCGGCGCCACACCCTCGAACCAGCGGCCGCCGTCGAACACGCTGGAACCGAGCCACATGGCATGGCTGCGTGGGCCAATGATGGCGACATTGCCCTCGTGCCAGTCACCGTCGACGAAGGTCCAGGTCGTTGATTGTGCAGCCGCCGCGAGCGTCATGGTCTGTTTCCCGTCGCATCTTGTTGATCGTCGGCATGGAAAAGCCTTTGGAACCCCTCGTCAACCAGCAAGAAGCTGAAATGTTGGAGCCAGCCGATAGTTGCGCTTGCGCTCGGCGCCAAGCCGTTGGAAAACCACGGCATGCGCCACGCTGCCTACATATTCGATGCCTACGGCACGCTGTTTGACGTGCATGCGGCCGTTCGTCGCCATGCCGCCGACATCGGTCCCGAAGGCCAGCTTCTGTCCGAGATCTGGCGGGCCAAGCAGCTCGAATATTCGTGGGTCCGTACGCTGATGGGCGTCTATCTCGACTTCTGGCAGCTCACCGAGCAGGCACTCGACTTCGCCTTCCGAAAAGTGCCCTCGGTCGACCCGGCGTTGCGCARCAAGCTGCTTGATGCCTACTGGCGCCTGGATTGCTATCCCGAGGTTCCCTCGGTTCTGCGCGGCCTGAAGGAAAATGGAGCACGGCTTGCCATCCTCTCCAACGGCTCGCCAGCCATGCTGGAAGCCGCGGTACGTTCGGCCGGGCTCGACCTGATCCTGGACGAGATATTCTCCGTCGACAGCGTGCGGCGCTTCAAGCCGGACCAGTCCGTCTACGATATCGTCGCCAGCAACTGGCGCCTCTACCCGCAAGCGATATCGTTTCAGTCGTCCAATCGCTGGGACATTGCAGGCGCCGCGAAGTTCGGTTGCCGCACCGTCTGGATCAATCGCACCGACCAGCCAGACGAGTATCGCGACTTCCCGCCCTCGCTGATCCTGCCGTCGCTGGAAGGTTTAGTTACAATTGGTTAGCTACCCATAGGTCAATATTGTTGCCATAACGCAACAGTGATTGGCCTGTCACAGCTTCGCCATGCTTTGTCCACCCTCAGGTCAGATTTTGACCCGCCTATCACCGCGAGCGTTAAGGGGGACGCAGTCAGTTTCCTTTAAATTCACCATTTCTTTCGAACTGGAATCCTAGATCGCAGCCATGCCCACATTCATTGATTCATCCCGCCCGCTCAGCCGGCGCGGCTTTCTAAACTTGGCAGCCGCAGGCGCTGCCACTGCAGCGCTTTCCGCCTGCTCGACCGTCACCGGAGGCAGCACAATCGTCGGCGCCCCGGTGATAGCACCCCCACCACCCGCTATTGACCCCGCCTTCGGCGACTATGTCAGCATGTATGGCCCAGTCAGTGACGAGGGCTATGAAGTTCCGGGCATCCCGCTCAAGAAAGTGAAGCCCCAGTTCCTTCGCCAGATCGTTCGCGACCCCACTGGCGAGCGCCCCGGCACCGTGGTCGTCGACACCTCGACGCACTTCCTCTACCTCGTTCGCGAAAACGGCGAAGCGATGCGCTATGGCGTCGGCCTCGGTCGTGCCGGCTTTGCCTGGTCTGGCCGCGCCGTCATCCAATGGAAGCGCAAGTGGCCCAAGTGGACGCCGCCGGACGAAATGATCGGCCGTCGGCCGGAGCTCGAGAAGTACAGCGTCCGCAACGGCGGCATGGCACCGGGCCTGGACAACCCGCTCGGCGCGCGCGCGCTCTACATCTTCCAGAACAACGAAGACACGCTCTACCGTGTCCACGGTTCGCCGGAATGGTGGACGATCGGCAAGTCGGTGTCGTCGGGCTGCGTGCGCCTGATGAACCAGGACATCATCGATCTCTACGATCGCGTGCCGTCCAAGACGCCGATCCTTGTCACCAGCGGCCTCGGCGTCGCCTGATCTGTGCGATGGCGGCGCGTCCATGACGCGCCGCCTCAGCCCTGATCAGAAGCCCTTTTTCAGACTTCCAAGAATGCCGCGAACCAGTGCGCGGCCAACCGACGAGCCGACCGAGCGCACGACCGACTTGAGGGCGGCTTCGGTCACAGTCTGGCGGTTTGAAGCCCGGGGTCGTGGCGCACTGCCGGTCGTACGACCTCCCGAACTGGTGCTGCCACTGTCATTGCCGAAGCCGGGAATGGTCCATCCGCCACCACCCGTATTCGCCTGCTGTGCTTGCTCCTGCGCCTTTTGCGCATCGAGTGCTTTCTTCTGCAACATTTCGAATGCCGACTCGCGGTCGACCGTCTGGTCGTATTGTCCGGCGACCGGACTTTCGTTGATCAGCTTCCGGCGCTCTTCGGGCGTGATCGGCCCAAGCCGCGACGCCGGCGGCCGGATGAGTGTCCGCTGCACCATAGACGGCACGCCCTTGGTCTCAAGCGTCGACACCAGCGCCTCGCCGGTGGCCAGTTGGGTGATTGCCTTGGCGCAATCGAAATCGGGGTTCGGACGGAAGGTGTCCGCCGCCGTCTTGACCGCCTTCTGCTCGCGCGGCGTGTAGGCGCGCAGCGCATGCTGCACGCGATTGCCCAGCTGCGCCAGCACGGTTTCGGGAACATCGAGCGGGTTCTGGGTGACGAAATAGACGCCGACGCCCTTCGAGCGGATGAGGCGCACGACCTGTTCGACCCGGTCTACGACGATCTTGGGCGCTTCGTCAAACAGCAGGTGCGCCTCGTCGAAGAAGAACACCAGCTTCGGCTTGTCGGGATCGCCGATTTCCGGCAGCACTTCAAACAGTTCGGAGAGCAGCCAGAGCAGGAAGGTCGCGTAAAGCCGCGGGTTCATCATCAGCTTGTCGGCGGCGAGCACGTTGATCGCGCCGCGCCCGTCGCGCGTCGTGCGCATGATGTCGGAAATCTTCAGCGCAGGCTCGCCAAAGAAATGGTCGCCGCCCTGCTGTTGCAGCACCAGCAGCGAACGCTGGATCGCGCCGACCGAGGGCCGCGTGACATTGCCGTAGCGCGCGCCGATTTCTTCGGCACGCTCGGCGACGTTAGCGAGCAACGACTGCAAATCCTTCATGTCGAGGAGCAGAAGCCCCTCTTCGTCAGCGATGCGGAAGGCGATGTTGAGCACGCCTTCTTGCGCATCGGTAAGGTTCATCAGCCGCGACAGCAGCAGCGGGCCCATCTCCGAGACCGTTGCGCGGATTGGATGGCCCTGCTCGCCGAAAAGATCCCAGAAGATCACAGGGAACTCCTGGAATTCGTAAGGATCAAGCTTGATCGCCTGGGCACGGGCGGTGAGGAAATCCTTGGCTTCGCCCATCATGGCGATGCCCGACAGGTCGCCCTTGATGTCGGAGCAGAACACCGGCACGCCAGCGTTGGAGAAGCCCTCGGCGAGGACCTGCAACGTCACCGTCTTGCCGGTACCCGTCGCCCCTGTCACGAGGCCGTGGCGATTGCCGTATTTCAACAGCAACTCTTCTGGCCGTTGATAGCTGTCGTCCGGCTTGCGGCTGGCCCCAATGAAAATGCTTTCGTCCTGCGCCATGGGCTGTCTCTCCGGCAACGGCAATGCTCTTTTCGACCGCATCGGCGATCACATGAAAGGTATAGTGGGGGCACTGCAGTGCGACAATGGCGCGCGGCCAAAATGAGCTGCGCGGGCTGGCACGCCAATCGATAGCGCCCGCACCCAACTTGCCATCGCAAGCTTGTCTTGGATCGCAGCGCCTCATATGTTATACGTAAGTTATAACACGGAGACGCCGCCATGAACGTGACCGTTCGCAAGATTGGCAATTCGGAGGGTGTGATCCTGCCCAAGGAAGTGCTCGAAAGGCATAACCTCAAGGCAGGCGACACGCTGGAAATAGTCGAATCCAAGGATGGCCTGACCCTCAAGCCGACTGACGACGTGTTCGAGCGGCAGATGGAAGCGGCAAGCAAGTTCATGGATAAATACAAGGTGGCGCTTCAGAAGCTCGCCGAATGAGCCCGCTGTTTCTGACACCGCTGGTGGTTGAGGCAATGCACGCGGAGCAGTTGCGGCGACACGGCGGTGCACATGGCCTCCGTGATGAAAATGCGCTGATGTCGGCACTTGCCCGCGCCGAAAACAAACTCGCCTATGGCGATCCTACGATCATCGAACTGGCGGCAGCCTATCTCTTTGGAATCGCCCGCAACCGTGCCTTCGTTGACGGCAACAAACGCACGGCAATCGTGGCAGCGGGCACATTCCTGGCAGTGAATGGTTATGAGATGACAGCCGACGACGGCTCGCTCTATTTGTTTGTCATGGGAGTCGCAGCTGGCGAGATCGATGAGGCAGGCGCGGTCGCTTTCTTCCGCGACCACACGGTCCCCATCGAGGTCTAGTTGCCCAGTTCGACGATTTCCCACTCGTGTCCGTTGACGGACGCGACCTCACCGACAGTCTTGCCGAACAGCGCAATCGCCATTGGTGAGGCATGGGAGATGCGGCCACTGGCTGCGTCAGCCTCGTCTTCGCCGACGATCTTCCAGACATTGCGCTTGCCGTTGTCATCCTCGATCACGACCTTCATGCCGAACCGGACGACGGTGCTGTCGGGTTCGGGAACAGAAACTTCGGCCGTTTCCCGGCGGGACTGCCAGTAACGCAGGTCGCGTGAGACAGTGGCGATGCGCTCGCGGTCGGCATCGTTCTCGGCCTTGGCCAGATCCTCGCGCAAGCTCGCAAGCTGGGCCTCGATATGGGCCAAACCCTGCTCGGTCACGAGGTTTCGCGATGCGCTGACCGGCCGTTCGCCGATGTCGGCAATCACATTTTCACTGTCGTCTTCACGGGTGAAAGCTCTGCTCATGACCTGAACCTAGGCGTTCGTTGCTCCGATAACAAGCCAGCTCATCTGACCGACTACTTACACTTTTAGAGTGAATGCGGGGGTAGGCCGAAGCGACGCAACTTCGATGCCGTTCCAGTTCTTCAGCACCGGCCTGGCCGCCTTGTTCAAGTTGTCCGCCAACGCGTGGTCATCCGCCAAAAGCATGGCCAGAACCGCCGCGATCATGGTCTCGGCAGCCCTACCCGCGCCGTCATCGCATTTCAGCGCGATACCGAGCCCAAGCTCAGGCACAGCCGCGCAAAAAACGCCCTCGGCGCCGACCTTGACGAAGATCCGTCCGGGTGCAGCCTGCATCAACTCCGTATCCGCCCTGTCGGTTCCAGCGACGAGAAAAGGTTCGGCCATGCAGGCCGACATCAACCGCCGCGCCGCCTTGGCCCGCTCGGCACCAACCCCGTTGCCAGTGACCATCCGTGCAAAACCCAGCGCGAGATTGTGCAGCGGCACGGCAAAGACCGGAATCGAACAGCCGTCTGTGCCCCGGTTGTCTTCGTTGTGGGGAGCGCCTGTTACAGCTTCCATAGTCTCGCGGATCATCTGCTGGAAACGATGCTCTGGCCTGACATAGCCTTGATGGGCGATACCAAGATGGCGGCAGGTGCAGACGAAAGCGGAATGCTTGCCCGAGCAATTGTTATGCAGCGCGCTTGGCGAGGCTCCGCTGCGCGCGAGTGCTATCATGGCATTCTGGTTCGAGGGCCAGTGCGCGCCGCATTCCAGCGCATCAGCTTCAAGACCTGCCTTGGCGAGCATCGCCTTGGCCAGTTCGGCATGAGCGACTTCGCCGGAGTGCGAGGAACAGGCAAGCGCCAGCTCGCGATCGCCGAAGCCATACGCGTCAGCCGCGCCGCTTTCGACGAAGGGTAGCGCCTGGATCGCCTTGACGGCCGAGCGCGGAAACACCGCCTGCTGCGTATCGCCCACCGCGAAAACCTGCTTGCCGCCGCCGTCGACGACGACGATCGCGCCACGGTGCACGCTTTCGACGAGTGTGCCACGCAGCACCTCGACCAGAACCGGATTTGTCATTGCTTGCGAGCCTTCATGCAGGTGCGGTCAATATTCGGGCGGTGTCCGCGACCATTGGATCCGGTCCGGCATCATGCCCCATCCCCCGATAGCCCGGCTGCGATAAATCCGCCATCCACGGCGAGCGTGTGGCCGTTGACAAAGCTTGCTTCAGGAGAAAGCAGGAAGGCGATTGCGGCGGCAATTTCCTCGGGCTCGGCCAGCCGCCCCGGCGGCATGTGACGCCGGTCGATCCCGCCATTGCCAGCGGCGTCTGCAGCAGTTGGGCCGGCAGCGATTGCGTTGACGCGAACGCCGCGATTGCCAAACTCCAGCRCCAACACTTCGGCCATAAGCTTGAGGCCCGCTTGCGATGCCGCGACGGCGAGTTGGCCGCGATGGGCACGCAACCCGGCAACCGTCCCGACATTGACGATGGACAGCGAAGCGCCCATCCGCTCAAGTGCCGCCTTGGCCGCGATGAAGGGTCCGACGAGGTTCACGTCGAGCGCTTCGCGCAGCATTTCGGCACTGGTGTCTTCGGCGCTGGCCAGTCGTCCAAATCCCGCGACCGCGACCAACCCACCTATGAGACCGAGACTATCCACCACCTGGTCGAAAGCCTCGGCGACATTGTCTTCGTCGGTCGGATCGGCCTCGATGAAAACAACATCGTCATTGCCAATGGCGTCCTCTGCAGCGGCAAGTGCTGCCCCATCGCCATCGATCATCGCCACCGGCCATCCATCCGCGATCAGGCGCTCGGCCACTGCAAGGCCGACGCCCGAAGCGCCACCGATGACCACGGCGGATTGCCTCATCTGATACGATCCAGGATAGAGACGTAATTGGCGACCGCAGCCCCCCCCATGTTGAAGATACCGCCAAGCTTGGGGTCCTTGACCTGGATGCCACCGGCCTCGCCAGTAAGCTGCATCGAGGTCAGCACATGCATCGACACGCCTGTCGCGCCGATGGGGTGACCCTTTGCCTTCAGTCCGCCCGAGGGGTTGACCGGCAGGCGACCGTCCTTGGCCGTGACCCCTTCCATCGCGATCCGGGCGCCTTCGCCACGCGGTGCGAGCCCCATTGCCTCGTATTCGATCAGTTCGGCAATGGTGAAACAGTCGTGCGTTTCGACGAAGGACAGATCGTCCAGCGTCACGCCAGCCGATTTCAGTGCCTTTGCCCAAGCCACTTCGCAGCCCTCGAACAAAAGGATGTCGCGCTTCGACATCGGCAGGAAATCCTGGACATGCTCGTTCGCGCGGAAGGCAACGGCGCGGCGCATGCGCAATGCCGTCGTGCTGTCGGTCAAGACGAGCGCTGCCGCGCCATCCGACACAAGCGAGCAGTCGGTGCGCTTCAGCGGGCCGGCAACAAAGGGGTTCTTCTCGCTTTCCTKSCGGCARAACTCRTAGCCGARRTCCTTGCGCATCTGGGCRTAGGGATTGTCSACGCCGTTCTTGTGGTTCTTGGCGGCGATCATCGCCAACGCGTCCGACTGGTCGCCGTAGCGCTGGAAATAGGCCTGAGCGATGTTTCCGAACACGCCTGCGAAACCGGCGGGCGTTTCACCATCCTCGGGCAGATAGGATGCCTTGAGCAGGTTCTTGCCGATCTCGGGGCCCGGCGTCGTCGTCATCTGCTCGGCGCCAACCACCAGCACGATGCGGGAGCCCGCGTTCACCGCGCGAATGCCCTGGCGTACGGCAGCCGAACCTGTTGCGCAGGCGTTTTCGACCCGCGTTGCCGGCTTGAAGCGCAGCCGGTCGTCGGCCTGCAGCACAAGGCTCGCGGTGAAATCCTGGGCAGAAAAACCGGCATTGAAATGGCCAAGCACGATCTCATCGACATCGTCCGGCCCGATGCCGGCATGCTCGAGCGCCTCGCTGGCGACCTTGGTTATAAGGCTTTCGAGCGTCTCGCCCTCAAGCTTGCCGAAACGCGAATGCGCCCAGCCAACGATGCACGCGGTCATTTCTGCCTCCAATCACAGAGCGCATGTTGCGCCAATTCAGGGGTAAATCCAACGCCCCTATTAAGTTCAATATTGAACAGATTTGATCCACTTTCAACGTCGGAAATAGGGCATTGGGCGGCGGAGTTTTTATTGATTGATGGCTCAATTAAAAATAGGCTTGGCGATGGAGGAGTTTGAATGCCCAAGGTCGGAATGGAGCCATTGCGCCGCAAGGCGCTGATCGACGCCACGATCTCGGCGATCGGCGAACGCGGCACGCTTGACGTGACCATGTCCGAGATTGCCGGACGTGCTGGCGTATCCGCCGCACTGGCGCATCACTATTTCGGCGCCAAGGAAGACCTGCTGCAGGCGACAATGCGCTATCTGCTGTCCGAATTGAACGCCGATTGCCGCGCAGCACTCAAGGCAAGCGTGACACCACGCGCCCGGGTTTCAGCGGTCATTTCGGTCAATTTCTCCGAGAAACAGTTCCAGCCCGAGACGATCGCCGCATGGCTGGCCTTCTATGTCGAGGCGCAAAAGTCGCCCGCTTTGCGCCGCCTGCTCCGGGTCTACGCGCGACGCCTGCATTCCAATCTGATGAGCGGGCTTTCAGCCGTTCTGCCGCGTTCGGAGGCCGAGCGGGTCGCGGAAACCACAGCCGCGCTGATCGATGGCCTCTACATTCGCCGGGCACTCAAGGACGGCGTGCCGGATGCCACGACCGCCGCCGCTCTGATCGAGGACTATCTCGAAACGAAACTCGCGGACGCAAAGGCCAGCGGATGACGAAACGGCCCAACATCCTGATCGTCATGGTCGACCAGTTGGCTGGGACTTTCTTTCCCGACGGCCCCGCCGATTTCCTGCATGCCCCGCACCTCAAGGCGCTGGCCGCGCGCTCGGCGCGCTTTCAGAACAACTACACCGCCTCGCCGCTTTGCGCGCCCGGCCGTGCAAGCTTCATGACGGGCCAGTTACCGTCCCGCACTCAAGTCTATGACAACGCCGCCGAATTCGCCTCGTCCATCCCTACCTACGCCCATCATCTGCGCGCCGCCGGCTATCACACCTGCCTGTCGGGCAAGATGCACTTCGTCGGTCCCGACCAATTGCACGGTTTCGAGGAACGGCTGACGACAGACATCTACCCGGCCGATTTCGGCTGGACGCCCGACTATCGCAAGCCCGGCGAACGCATCGACTGGTGGTATCACAATCTCGGTTCGGTCACCGGTGCGGGCGTTGCCGAGACCACCAACCAGATGGAATATGACGACGAGGTCGCCTTCCACGCAACGCAGAAGCTTTACGACTTCGCCCGCGTCTCGGATCAGGCCGAGCGGCAGCCATGGTGCCTGACCGTCTCCTTCACCCATCCGCACGACCCTTATGTCGCGCGGCGGCAATATTGGGACCTCTACGAGGATTGCCCTGCGCTTGATCCCGAGGTCGGCTTCATCGCAGCCGAGCAGCAGGACCCGCATTCGCAGCGGCTCTACCACGCCAGCGACTATGCCAGCTTCGACATAACGCCGGAGCAAGTGCGCCGCTCCAGGCGCGGCTACTTCGCCAACATCTCCTATCTCGACGACAAGGTCGGTGAACTCATTTCTGTGCTGGAACGCACGAGGATGGTCGACGACACGATTATCCTGTTCTGCTCCGACCATGGCGACATGCTCGGCGAGCGCGGCCTGTGGTTCAAGATGTGCTTCTTCGAGGGTGCTACGCGGGTACCTCTGATGATATCAGGCAAGGGCATACCGGCAGAATTGATCGAAGCGCCAACCTCCAATCTCGACGTGCTGCCGACACTCTGTGAACTCGCCGGTATAGACCTTAGCGCTATCATGTCCTGGACCGAGGGCCAGTCGCTCGTCCCTCTGATGCAGGGCGAGCAACGTACCGATCCAGTGTTGATGGAATATGCCGCCGAGGGCTCTTATGCCCCGCTGGTGGCGATCCGCGAAGGCCGCTTCAAGTTCGTCCACTGCGAGATCGATCCGCCGCAACTGTTTGATCTGGAATCGGATCCGCGCGAACTCACCAACCTAGCCACCGACCCGGCCCATGCCGACATGGTCACCACCTTCATGGCCAAGGTGCGGGCGCGCTGGGACATGGCGGCCTTCGACGCGGCAGTTCGCGAGAGCCAGGCACGGCGCTGGGTCATCTACCCCGCACTCCGCAACGGCGCCTACTCCCCTTGGGAATTCCAGCCGCTGCAGAAGGCTTCCGAGCGCTACATGCGCAACCACATGGATCTCAACGTGCTCGAAGAGAGCAAGCGGTTTCCGCGAGGCGAATGATGACCAAGACGACCGTTCCCACACTCGACCAACTCAGGCAGGCATACGCCGAAACCTCCCAGGCGACGCAGCTGACGCCACTGCTGGAGTCAACTGCGCTTGCCCGAGAAGTCGGAGCCGCGCGTGTCTTCGTCAAGGCAGAGTCGCTGCAATGGGCCGGCTCGTTCAAGGCGCGCGGCGCCTATTGGCGACTGAAGAAGCTCTCTGCACCCGAAGCTCGTCGCGGTGTGGTCGCCTACTCCTCCGGCAACTTCGCCCAAGGGCTCGCCGCAGCCGGCCAGGCGCTTGGCATCCCGGTGACCATCGTCATGCCGATCGACGCGCCAGCCGCCAAGCGTGAGGCAACGAAAGGTTATGGCGCGCGCGTCATGCTCACCGACCATGGCGACCGCGCCCGCGAGGAAGTCGCTTCCGCCAAGGCGCGCGAAATCTCGGAGACCGAGGGCTTGGTGTTGCTCCACCCCTTCGACAATCCCGAGATCGTCGCCGGCCAGGCAGGAGCAGGCCTTGAAGCACTCGATCAATTGGCGGCCAAGGGCGTCAGCGCCGACATCGTGCTTTGCCCGGTCGGCGGCGGTGGCCTGATCGGCGGCGTGTCGCTCGCCTTCCACTATCTGTCGCCCAAAACCCAGGTGTTTGCCGTCGAGCCGGAAGGTTTCAATGGCATGGGCACTTCGCTAGCCCATGGTGCCCAGGAGACCATGCCACTCGGGCCGAAATCCATCTGCGACGGGTTGATGGCGCGCCGGCCCGGCGATGCTCCCTACGACGCGGTGACAACAGCTGGCGTGCGTGGCGTGACCGTCGACGATGCCTCCGTCCGGCGTGCCATGAAGGTCGCCTTCGAGCGCCTCAAGCTGGTGCTCGAACCTTCCGGCGCCTCCTCTCTCGCCGCCCTTATGGAGAAGAAGGTCGATGTATCAGGCAAGACCGTCCTCCTCGTAGCAACCGGCGGCAACGTTTCGCTCGCCGACTTCATGGTCCATGTGAACAATGCTTGAAGCAGATTTCGTCATCATCGGCTCCGGTTCCGCCGGAGCGGCCATGGCCTATCGCCTTTCCGAGGACGGAAAGCACTCGGTGATCGTCATCGAATATGGCGGCACCGATTTTGGACCGCTGATCCAGATGCCGTCGGCACTGTCGTACCCGCTCAACATGAGCCGCTACGACTGGGGCTATTCCAGCGAGCCGGAGCCGCATCTTGGCGGACGGGTACTTGCTACTCCGCGTGGAAAAGTACTCGGCGGTTCGTCCTCGATCAACGGCATGGTTTATGTCCGCGGCCACGCCCACGACTTCGACCATTGGGCCGAGCAGGGTGCTGCCGGCTGGGGCTATGCCGATGTACTGCCCTACTTCAAGCGCATGGAGCACGCCAAGGGTGGCGAGGACGGCTGGCGCGGCACCAAGGGGCCGCTGCACATCCAGCGCGGCCCACGCAAGAACCCGCTCTATCAGGCCTTCGTCGAGGCGGGACAACAGGCCGGTTTCGAGATGACCGAGGACTACAATGGCTCGAAGCAGGAAGGCTTCGGCGCCATGGAGCAGACAATCCACCATGGCCGGCGCTGGTCGGTGGCCAATGCCTATCTCCGGCCGGCGCTGAAGCGGGGAAATGTCCGTATTGTCAATGGCTTCGCCCGGCGTGTGGTGATCGAGAATCAACGTGCGGTCGGCGTCGAGATCGAAGTTCGCAAAAAGATTCAGGTCGTTAAGGCACGACGTGAAGTGATCGTCGCTGCCTCCTCGATCAACTCGCCCAAGCTGCTCATGCTCTCGGGTATCGGCCCTGCGGCGCATCTTAGGGCGCATGGCATCGACGTCGTCGCCGACCGGCGCGGCGTCGGCCAGAACCTCCAGGACCATATGGAGCTCTACATCCAGCAGGAAGCGACGCAGGCCATCACCTTGCACTCGGTCTTCAACCCGTTCTCCAAGGCGCTGATCGGCGCTGAATGGCTGCTGTTCAAGACCGGCCTTGGCGCCACCAATCATTTCGAGGCGGCGGCCTTCGTGCGTTCGAAAGCCGGCGTCGACTATCCCGACATCCAGTTCCACTTCCTGCCGGCGGCCGTGCGCTATGACGGCAAGGCGGCGGCCAAGTCGCACGGCTTCCAGGCGCATGTCGGGCCGATGCGTTCCAAGTCGCGCGGCGCGATCACGCTGCGGTCGAACGATCCATGGGCCAAGCCGGAGATCCGCTTCAACTACATGTCTCACCCCGACGACTGGGCTGATTTCCGCCACTGTATCCGGCTCACCCGCGAAATCTTCGGCCAGTCGGCCTTCGAACCATTCCGTGGCCAAGAGATCTCGCCGGGCAAGCACGTTGACACCGACGAGCAGCTCGACACTTTCATCCGCGAGCATTCGGAAAGCGCTTACCACCCTTGCGGCACTTGCCGCATGGGCCGCGCTGATGACCCGACAAGCGTTGTCGATCCCGAATGCCGGGTCATCGGCGTCGATGGCCTCAGGGTCGCTGATTCCTCGATCTTCCCGAGGGTAACCAATGGCAACCTCAATGGCCCCTCGATCATGACCGGCGAAAAGGCAGCCGACCATATCCTCGGCCGCACGCCACTCGCCCCGTCCAACCAAGAACCCTGGATCAATCCGCGCTGGCAGGTCTCAGACAGATAGAGCATCATCCGGCCCGACCGGATATGACCGCCACGACATACAAAACTGGAGCACACGATGCGCGCCCAACCAAAAGCCTCGCACTATATAAACGGCCGCTTCGTCGACGATGAGCGCGGCACGGCGATCCCTGTCATCTACCCAGCGACCGGCGAAATCATTGCCTCACTGCACTCGGCCACCGCCAACATCGTTGAGCTCGCCGTCGAGGCGGCACGCGCTGCACAGCCGGCCTGGGCGCGGCTGAAGCCGGTGGAGCGCGGCCGCATCCTGCGCCGGGCCGCCGATATCCTGCGGTCGCGCAATGCCAAGCTGTCGAGGCTGGAAACGCTCGATACCGGCAAGCCGATACAGGAAACGCTGGTAGCTGACGCCGCGTCCGCCGCCGACTGCCTCGAATATTTCGCCGGCGCGATCGCGGCCTTCAATGGCGAGTATGTCGATCTTGGCGGGCCTTTCGCCTACACCAAGCGCCAGGCGCTTGGTGTTTGCGTCGGCATCGGCGCATGGAACTATCCGATCCAGGTTGCCGGCTGGAAGTCGGCGCCCGCGCTCGCCATGGGCAACGCCATGGTGTTCAAGCCGTCTGAAAACACTCCGCTCTCGGCATTGGCTCTCGCCGAGGTCTATTCGGAAGCAGGCCTGCCCGACGGACTGTTCAATGTCGTCCAGGGCTATGGCGATGTCGGCGCGGCACTCGCCTCGCACCAAGCCGTCGACAAGATTTCGCTCACCGGTTCGGTGCCGACAGGCAAGAAGGTCCTGGCGCTGGCCGGCTCGCATATGAAGCACGCGACGATGGAACTGGGCGGCAAGTCGCCGATCATCGTCTTCGACGACGCCGACCTCGAAAACGCCATTGGCGGTGCCATGCTCGGCAATTTCTATTCAAGCGGTCAGGTCTGCTCCAACGGCACCCGCGTTTTCGTCCAGAAGGACCTTCACGACCGCTTCGTCGAGCGGCTCGTCGAGCGCACCAAGACCATTCGCATCGGCGACCCGCTCGACCCTGACACCCAGATGGGTCCGCTCGTCAACAAGTCGCAGCACGACAAGGTCACCGACTACATCGCTATCGGCAAGGCAGAGGGTGCGGCGCTGCAGGCCGGTGGCGGCGTGCCTTCGCTGCAGGGTTTTGAGGGCGGGTTCTTCGTCGAGCCTACTGTCTTCACCGGCGTCACGGACAATATGCGCATCGCCCGCGAAGAGATTTTCGGGCCGGTGATGAGCGTGCTGTCGTTCGACAGCGAGGACGAGGTCATTCAGCGCGCCAACGACACCGAATTCGGGCTTGCCGCCGGTGTCTTCACCAGGGACTTGCCCCGCGCCCATCGCGTGATCGCCGAACTCCAGGCCGGCACCTGCTGGATCAACACCTACAATCTGACGCCGGTGGAAATCCCGTTCGGCGGCTTCAAGCAATCCGGCATCGGCCGTGAAAACTCGCTCGCCGCCCTCCAGCATTACTCCCAGCTCAAGTCGGTCTATGTCGAGACCGGCGATGTGGCGAGCCCGTACTAGGGGCCCACAGCTAAGCCAGTCGCCGACTGGCTTAGCTGGCAAACTCTTCGGTCTTGTCGAGATACTGCGTCAGCGCTGTCACCAAATGGTAGAAGATGCTGGCAGGAACTTCCTTGGCGAGCGAGCGGCCGCGCTCGTCGATCTGGTCGATCCACAGCCCCTGAGGTGCCGGGTCGATGTGCCAGCGGAACAGGCGGCCAACACGCGCCTCGATCTCAGGCTTGAGGTCGGGACCTCCGGTGCCGTCGAGCGCGACTGCTGCCTTGATCGCCTCGGTCTGTGGCCAACTGCGCGAGATGTTGTCGAGCGGCAGCCCCTGCCGCGACACCGCCCCATAAGCCAGCCCCGTCGCGCGGTTGAGACCATTGGCGATGGCCGAGGCATAAAGCTTACGTCCGTACGCGACCAGATCCTTCTGGCCGCTCTTGTCGGCGAAATCGACCAGCAGCGACGCCCATTCGAAATGATGCCCTGGCTCGGTCCATTGCCCCTTCTCGCTGGGTGCTGGATGCCAGTCGCGGTCGAAGAACTCGCCCAATGTCCAGCTGTCGACCTCGAAGAAATGACTACGGAACAGATCGATGATACGAGCCGCGCGGCGCAGATAGGCACGGTCGCCTGTTACCGCGTGCCAAGCCAGGAACGCTTCGAGCAGATGCATATGCGGGTTGGATCGCCGCACACCTTCTCCGTCAGGGCTTTCGAGGAAGCCGGTTAGTCTCTCGTCTTCGAGATGCTGGTCGAGGAAGGCGAATGTCTCGGTCGCGAGGCCCAGCGCCTCCTTGTTGCCGGAGCGATGGGCATGGGCAAGCGCCAGCAGAACACAGGCATGATCGTAGGCATCTTCGAGCGGATCGGCGACACTGCCGTCGGGGTTCAGCGTACGCACCCAGCCACCGCGCTCGGTGCGCCCCTTGTCCGCCATGAAGCGGATGCCGTGATCGATCAACGCATCGGCCCCGCCGCCCCAGCCACGCTGCTTGGCGACTGAAAAGGCGTAGACTTGGCGCGCCATGGTGCGCATGCGCTTGGGCTTGGCAAGCGGCCGCCCATCGAAACCGAGCGCCTCGTGGAAACCACCGAAATGATCGTCGACGCCTGCGGTCGACCACAGCGGCAGCGTTTCTTCCAGCAGCCAGTGCTGTACCCGCCGACGCCAAGCGCCATTCGCCAAGACGCGGCCATGCGCTGGCGTGAACTTGGTCTCCAGCCGGCCGCTCTTTTCGAGCTGCTCGACGATCTTCTTGACGTTTTGGCTATGGCTGACCGGTGCGACGAATGTCGCGTCCGAAGTCGAGACAATGGCTACGCCTTTCAGCCCGATCGCCGACAACAACCTGCCTTCGCCGCGGAGATACGAGTTCTCGCAGTCGATCGCGACGACGTCGCCGACAATCACGTTACCGTCCTTGTCGGAGGGACTGACATCAAGCAGCGACTGCCACGAACCGAGATCGTTCCAGCGGAAGCTCGCCGGCACCATGGCGATACCGCTGGTGCGTTCCATGATCGCATAGTCGATCGAAATCGAGGGGATCCCGGAATAGAGCTCCAGCGGCATGTAAATGCCGGACAGGTCGCTGGTCGCCGCCTTGAACGCCGCTTCGGCACCTTGCCAGATTTCCGGCTGATGCTTGAGGAAGGCGTCGCGCATCGCGCTCGCCTTGAACAGGAAAATACCGGCGTTCCAGAAGAAATTGCCTGCCGCTAGATATCCCTCGGCTGTGGCCAAATCCGGCTTTTCGACGAAGCGGGTGACATCTGCAACGCCGTCGCTTTCGCCGCCGACCTCGATATAGCCGTAACCGGTCTCGGGCGTCGCCGGCTTGATGCCGAACACGACAAGGCGCCCCGCATTGGCAGCTGATACGCCGCGCTCGACCGTGTCCCAGAACTGGCGCTGGGTGGAAATCTCATGGTCAGATGGCACCACCAAAACGATGCCGTCGCCATAAGCCTTGAGCGTCTGCAATGCCGCGATTGCTACTGCTGCTGCCGTGTTTCGCCCCGTCGGCTCGAAGATCGCGCCGCCGCCGGAAAGATCAATTGCCGCCAGATCGGCACGGACGCGCGCCGCGTGACGTTCCGAGGCAATCAGATAGATCGGCGTCTCGCCCTCGTCGCGCGCAGCCAGGCGCTTCAGCGTCTTGACCAGCATCGAGCCGTCGCCGGAGAGGTCGTGGAACTGCTTGGGATTGTCTTCGCGCGACAGCGGCCACAGGCGCGAGCCAACGCCGCCGCTCATGACAAAACTGACGATCCGTTCAGCCATATCAGCCCCTCAAAATGTCTGGTTGTAGGCGCCGACCGACGTGTTGCGCCTCAACACCGCATCGACGCCCTCGAACATCTCGCGCCGCCGCTCCGATGAAACGGGGCTTTCCACCACAACCACCAGTTCCGGCTTGTTCGAAGACGCCCGCACCAGCCCCCAGGTACCATCTTCCGCCACCACGCGCACACCATTGACGGTGATCAGATCGACGATCTTCTGGCCGGCAAAGGTTTCGTCATTTCGCTTCATGGCCTCGAAGTCGGCGACCACCTTGTCGACGACACCATATTTCAGCTCATCGTCGCAATGCGGCGACATGGTCGGTGTGCCAAAGGTCAACGGCAGCGCGCGATAGAGATCGGCCATCGACTTGCCAGGGTTGCGGTCGAGCATCTGGCAAACGGCAATCGCCGTGACAATACCGTCGTCATAACCGCGCCCGATCGGCGGATTGAAGAAGAAATGGCCTGATTTCTCGAAGCCGGCGATCGCGCCCAGTTCGGCGACCCGGCGCTTGAGATAGGAGTGGCCGGTCTTCCAGTAGTCCGTCTTCGCGCCGTTCGCAGCAAGCACCGTGTCGGTGTTGAACAGGCCGGTCGACTTCACATCGACAACGAAGGTGGAGTTCGGATAGAGCGCCGAAATATCGCGCGCCAGCATCACGCCGACCTTGTCGGCGAAGATCTCGTTGCCCTCATTGTCGACGACGCCGCAACGGTCGCCGTCGCCGTCGAAGCCCAAGCCGACGTCAGCGCCGGTTTCCAGAACCTTGTCGCGGATGGCATGCAGCATCTGCATGTCCTCGGGGTTCGGATTGTAGCGCGGGAAGGTGTGGTCGAGCTCGACATCGAGCGGAATGACCTCGCAACCGATGCGCTCAAGTGCTTCGGGCGCGAACGCGCCAGCCGTGCCGTTACCGCAGGCGGCAACCACCTTCAACTTGCGGCCGATGCGTTTGCCCGCCACCAGATCGTCGAGATAGGTCTTGCGGAAATCCGGCACGAATTCATAGGAACCGCTGCCGATCAATTCAAAGTCGCCATTGAGCACAATGTCCCGCAGTGCCGACATCTCGTCGGGCCCAAAGGTCAGCGGACGCGCCGCGCCCATCTTCACGCCGGTCCAGCCATTTTCGTTGTGCGAGGCCGTGACCATCGCCACCGAAGCCGTATCGAGCTCAAACTGCGCAAAATAGGCCATCGGCGACAACGCCAACCCGACATCCTTGACGCGTGCGCCGGCGGCCATCAGGCCCGACACCAGCGCCAGCTTGATCGACATCGAATAGGAGCGGAAGTCATGGCCGACGACGATGTCAGGCCCCGCACCGAGACGTCGAATCAAGGTCCCAATGCCCATGCCGAGCGCCTGCACGCCGATCAGGTTGAGTTCCGGCTCCTTGGTCGAGTTCGGATGACCGAACCACCAGCGCGCATCGTATTCGCGAAAACCGGTCGGCTTGACCAGCGCAAGAGTCTCGAACTCGAAGGTGTTGGGGGTTGCTTGAGCAACGGGCTTGATGTTCACGACTGCACTCCAGCACGCAAATCTGCGCATAGATTCTCTTTGGGACCGAATACCGCAAGATTGAGACGCTGTCCCCTACCCCAGCGGCAGCACAAAGGCTTAAAAGCTCAACAAGATAACTCACTTGCGAAAAATCGCACCAGCTAAACCTTTGCCGCTTGCAGGAAGCAAAAGCGGCAGCTATAAGCCCGCCCACTGGTCACGGAGTGTAGCGCAGCCTGGTAGCGCACATCGTTCGGGACGATGGGGTCGCAGGTTCAAATCCTGCCACTCCGACCAGTAAAAACAACGACTTGTTTTCCCGAAAGTCTTCCTCCTAGATTAACGTGCACGCCAAGAGTTGGCGCGTTGAGGCTCCTGACGGCTCGACATCGAGCGCGCAGCAGCCGTGCCAAAAGAGGTACGGCCATTCCTTGCAGCCATCAAAGAAATAGTTGGGCCGAGGCCAGGACGACACTCAATTGGCACTTGAAGGAATAGTCTGGTGAGCTTTCTGAATTTTCGCTCGCAGGATCGGAAGGCAAGGCGCCAGCGCGTTGAGATCGACCTCACCGATACGGTCGTTTACGCGATTGGCGACGTCCATGGCTGCTTCAGTCAACTACGCGCGCTCGAAGACAAGATCGTCGCCGATGCCACTGAGTTGCCCGGACGGAAACTGATCGTGATGCTGGGCGACTACGTCGACCGCGGCCCGGATTCTGCCAGGGTGCTCGACCATCTTCTGGGCGCACCCCCGGCCGGCTTCGAGCGTATCTGCCTTGCCGGCAATCACGAGACGCAGATGCTTGATTATCTCGACGGCGGGCTGTCGCTCGAACGCTGGCTGGTAACGGGCGCGCGATCCACCTTGTTTTCCTATGACATCGATGCCGAACATCTGGCCGATCTCTACGGCAGCGGCGACAGACTCGACGACTACATCCGCGCCAGCATCCCGCCCGAGCATATCCAGTTCCTGCGTGGTCTGCCGATCATGGCCTATTCGGAACGGTTCGTGTTCGTGCATGCCGGCATCCGGCCTGGCGTGCCACTGCTCGAACAGGAAGATCACGACCTGCTCTACATTCGCGACGAGTTCTTCGAGTCCTCGCGGCGGCTCGACCGCTGGGTGGTACATGGCCATACGCCGGTCGACCACCCACGCATCGACGGTCGCAGGCTTGGCATCGACACAGGCGCTTTCAAAAGCGGGCGCCTGACGGCAGTGCGGATTGCGGGCAACCAGGGACGGCTGCTGTTTTCCTGAGCCTCAGGAAGCGACCTTCACCTTCGCCTCGCTCTTGTCGACATAGTAGGTCGAATATCTGTCTAGGAACTGCTCCGAGCTGCCATAAGCGCCGTAACGCGGCAGCTTCTTCAGGTCGACCTTGTTGAGCACCAGCCCAAGGATCTTGTTGGCGATCTGGGGTTCGGCATTGAGTGCCGAACGGACCAGCGGGCGCGGCGTCGCACCCCACTCAGCGACCAGCACGAAACCGTCGGCGAGCGGCGCGAACGCCTTGGCATCGACAACCGGGCCGAGTGGCGGCAGATCGACGATAATGTATTCGAACGTCGCCTTGGCATCTTCGATGAAACGCCGCATGCCGGCGGACGAAAGCAGTTCGCTGGTGTGCGAGAAGCGGCCACGCACCACAGCCGGCACGATCGCCATCTTGGTCTGGCGGTCAACCTTGACCACCGATTGCCAGCCCTTGTCGTTGACCACGGCTTCGACCAGCCCCTGATCGGCATCGATGCCCAAGCTGCGGCTGAGGCCGGGATTGCGCAGGTCGGCGTCGATCAAAAGCGTCTTGGCGCCGTTGCTGGCGAGCAAACCGGCGAGATTGGCGGCAACCGTCGACTTGCCCYCGCCCGGCAGCATCGAGATCACGCCAATCACCTTGCAGCCGAGATCCTGAAGCACGACGTCACTGGCGATCTTGGTGCTGCGCAGCGTCTCGGCGAACATCGAGGCCGGAGCATCTACGGCAATACGCATTTTCGCCCGGCGCCTAGCAGCCTCCGAGGCGCGTGCCAGCGGCGGCGGAGGCGTCGCGCCCTTCTGGGCTGTCTTGTCCTTGGCCTCCTCCTTCTTGTCGTCGTTCGAGCCGAGCAGCGGCAGATAACCGAGGAATTTGACACCCAGCCGCTCGCGCACGTCTTCGGCGGTGCGGAAGAAGCGCTCATTGAATTCGTTGAGCGCGCCGAAGGCTGCACCCATGACGATACCAAGCACGAGCGCCAAGCCGAACACCATCGACGTTCGCGGGCTCGATGGGCTGCGCGGCGTCGTCGCTTCCGAAATCACCCGCACCTTGGCGATGGGGAACGAACTCTGCTGCGAGGCTTCCTCATAGCGCGACAGGAATGTCTGGTAGAGCGTGCTGAGCGCGGTTGCCTGCTGCTGCAATTCGCGCAGGCGCACCTGCGCCTGATTGGCGCTGGAATTCTGGCCGGTGGCTTCCGAGACACTATTGCGCAGTGCTGTCTCGCGCGACTGCGCCACCTCATATGCGTTGCGATAGGTCTCCGATAGCTGGCTAAGTTCACGCAGGATCTGGTTGGACAGGTCGCCCTGTTCCTTGCGCAGGGCTACAGCCTGTGGGTGATTGGGACCAAAGCCTGTCGAGATCTCCTGCTCGCGCTTGGAGACGCTGGAATAGCGCTTCTTGAGTTCCGAAATCAGCGGATTGCCGGCCTCGTCGGCCGACAGGGTCGAATTGCTGACGGCAGCCTCGGGGCCGCTTTCAACGATGGTGCGATATTGTTCATAGCGCGCCCGCGCCTTCGCCGTATCGGCCTGGGCGAGGATCAGTTGGGCGTTGAGATCGGAAAGTTGCTGTTCGGCAATGGTTTCGCCACGTGCCGCGGCGAGACCATTTTCGGCGCGGAACTTTTCGACCTCGAGTGCTGCCTTCTGCGAGCTCGTGCGCAGTTCCCCGAGCCTGCCCTGGAGCCAGACGGCGGCCCTTTCGGTGGCGTCGAAACTGGCATCCAGCTGATCGGCGACAAAGGCATCGGCGTAAGCCCTGGTGATATCAGCCGCCAGCTGCGGGTCGTGCGAACGGTAGCCCATGGAGATGACGTAACTGCGGCCGGAGCGCTCGGCCATGATGTTGGCCTGCAGCATCGCCACCGCCTGCTGCTTGCGAGCCGCATCGGCCATCGCCTGGCGCTGCGCCTCTGTCAGGTCGCCACTGCCGGCGGCAATCTCGGGGCTGGAGCGGAATATCTGCAGGAAACCCCTGGCGTAACCGACCAATGTCGACAAAAGCGATTTCGGCGGCTGCATGAAATCGGGATTCTGTTCGAGCTTCTGCTTGTCGACAACAACCGATGCCAGACGCGCCGATTTGATGATCTCGATCTGGGAGAGGATCGCCGCATCGGTCTGCATGTTAACAGGCGTCGCCGAAACCTCGTCGACCATCTTGTTCATGCCCTCGTCGATCAGCACGCTGGTGCTGGCGGTGAAGGTCGGCGGCGTCGTCTGAAGATAGATCAACCCGAGCAGCAGGCCGACAACAGCGCCGATGCCCACCACCTTGGCCTGGCGCTTTGCCATGGCCAGCAGGCGTTCAAGGTCGATGAAGTCGCTTCCTTCCCGTGCGTCCTCCCGAGGCGCAGGATTGCGGTTGTTGAAAGGGTAGCTGGCGTAGTTCATCTGCGTTCCAGTTCTTGCCTGAGCGGCGGTCGCCGCCGCTCGAAAGGCTCTGGCGCGAAGCTGAATTCAGCTACGCAAGTGCTGTGCCCACAAGGCACGCTTCATGACAGGCACTGTCGAAACGCCGTCGGAGACAAGTGGTTTCACTCGTCCCGACAGCGTTTTGTCGTCAGGCTGCCGCGACGTGATCGTGCTCGGCGACCATCTCGCGGATGGCATCAAGCACGGAGCCACGGATATCTGCCCGCTTCAGCGCAAACGCGACATTGGCCTGGATGAAGCCCTCCTTCGAACCGCAATCGAACATACGGCCACTGAAAGGCCGGGCGAAGAAGGCCTGGCTTGCGGCAAGGCGAACCATCGCGTCGGTCAGCTGGATTTCGCCACCGGCACCGCGCTTCTGGGTGCCGAGGAGGTTGAAAATCTCAGGCTGCAGGATGTAGCGGCCGTTGATGTAAAAGTTGGACGGCGCGGCCGCCGGGGCCGGCTTCTCCACCATCGCGGTCACCTCGAAACCGGTGCCGATTTCAGCCCCCTTGCCGACGATGCCATATTTGTTGGTTTCGTTGGGATCGCACTGCTCGACGGCAATGACGTTGCCGCTGGTCTCCTCGTGCAGTTCCATGATTTCGGCGAGGCAGCCGCGACGGCCGAACGACACCATGTCGGGAAGCAGGAGTGCGAATGGCTCGTCGCCGATGATGTCACGGGCACACCAGACGGCGTGGCCGAGGCCGTGCGGTGCCTGCTGGCGGGTAAAGCTGGTGGCACCAGGAACCGGAAGTAGGCTCTCCAGCGACCTGAGTTGATCCACCTTGCCGGCCTGCTCGAGCGTGCCGACCAACTCCGGGTGAAGGTCGAAATAATCCTCGATGACCGCCTTGTTGCGGCCAGTGACGAAGACGATGTGCTCGATGCCGGCCTCCAATGCCTCGTCGACGGCGTACTGCACCACGGGCCTGTCGACCACCGGCAGCATTTCCTTCGGCATGGATTTGGTCGCGGGCAAGAACCGCGTGCCGAGACCCGCCACAGGTATCACCGCTTTCCTGACTTTCTTCATCGTGCCAATCCTCTCACTCATTTCAGTTTCCTCGTATTGGCCGGGCAAGGCAGAAGCCTTACTTGCCTGCCCGGTATGCGAACTGCCGGGCAACCCGGCGCAGCCGGACCGCTATCGGCATCCGCAAATGGCGAACCGCCGCCGGGTCCCCCAAAGCGGTTCTCATCGCCTTGAGCGGCGATCGCTGCTTGATGTGCTCCACCAATGACAGGAATGTGGCAGCCTGCCTGAGGCTGCGGGCACGTCGCGTGAACGCTTTTCTCGCCTGGGGATCGAGCCGATTGGACGCCTCAAAGGCCGCATCGGCGCGCTGCATCGCTTCGACGTGATGCAGCTCCAGAACCCTTGAGATTGAACCGCTGCGGACATGATAGGCATAGCCTACAGCGGGTTCGACGGCGCAACGCCCGCCCTTGGCAAGCGCGCTGGCAAGCAGGATATAGTCCTCGCCAATGCGCAGGTCTTCGTCGTAGCGAAGGCCATGTTCGCGGAGATACTCAGCCATGAATATCGGCTTCATGTAACCAAAATTGAACGTCGTTTCGAAGACCACATTGCCGCCGATGAAGTCAGCCAACGACAATTCCGCGAAGTTTTCGAGATATTCCTGCGGGAACATCACCTCCGGTTGCGTTCCGTCTTCTCGAATCACTTCGATGTTGTCGACGGCCATCCGCGCGCCACTTCGCTCGGCGCGGGATATCATTGCCGCGAGACGATCGGGCCGCACTGCATCGTCGGAATCGAGGATCGAAACCCAACGGCCCCGTGCAGCATTCAGGCCGGCATTGCGCGCGCCGCCGGGGCCGCAATTTGCCTCCAATGCCAGTACCCGCACCCGCTGATCGGCATAGGATCGGGCAAGTGCCAGTGTGGCGTCCGACGAGCAATCGTCAACGACGATCACCTCGACCGTGACGCCGCGTTGCGCCAACGCGCTGTCAATGGCGCGGCCGAGCGTCGCTTCGGCGTTGTAGGCGGCGATGACGAAGCTGACGTCAGGCTGCATCCTGCCCCCCTCCGCTGCCATAGAGGCGCAGTTCTCGAACGCCGACCAGCCCGCTCAGAACGCCCAAATGCATGACGCCCCTGAGCAGGCTTCGGTTGCGGCTGACCGGCCGGAACACGGCGATTCCGGCGGCAGCGAAGCAATAGGAGGCCTTGGCCGACGCCCGGGCCAGTTCGCCGGCCAACCGCATTCCTGGGCGCTTCGAACCGAGCAGCCGGCCATGGGTCTGGCCGACGCGGAAACGCCGCTTGGTGAGCCAGCCGAACGAGGCGCGCCCCTGAGGTACCGGCTCTTCCACCCAGGCCTCGGCAGCGTAGGCTATGCGGCCGCCGGCTCCGAAAGCTTGGTCGAAGAACTCGGTATCCTCGCCACCCGACTGGCCGCGCGCCAGGGAGAACCGGCGGCCGGCGATGCTTGGGGATTTCATCCTGAGCAAGGCATTGCAGGTGTAGCCGGTGCGGATTTCGCCCTGGACGAAGACCGGAAAGGTCGAATGAAAATCGCCGACCTGCATCCAGCCTGGCGCCCCTGCCCCGTAACGCGCCTTGACCGGGCCAAGCACCACGTCGGCGCTTGTCGCTTGCGCTGTTTCGACAAGCCTTTTCAGCCACGAACCTGTGGCCGTCTCGTCATCGTCGATGAAGGCGACAAAATCGGCGACACTGGCGTCGAGGCAGGCGTTGCGGGCAATCGAGATGTTGCGTGCCGGGCTGTGAACGTAGCGGATCGGCAGCGGCAGTTCCCGCGCAAGATCGGCCACGAGTTGCGATGCGCTAGGCACCTCGTCATTGTCGGCGACGATGATGCCGATCCGGTAACCCTCCGGCAATTCCATGGCTGCCAGCGAGCGTAGCGTTTCAGCGAGTTCCCTGCGCCTGAAGGTGCAGACACAGATGTCGATGCTGCCGGCATTCATGCGGTCCGCCCCTTTGTTCCGGCATCGATCAGTTGCAGCCAGAAACCGAGCGACCAGGCGAAATGCATGACCATGGCTGACACGCCGGCGAGCGCGCGTTTGGGCGCGCCCGAGCGAAGCCCCAGAAACAACCCATAGCCGAGGCAGACAGCCGCCCACTGGACAAATGGCACCGCAAAAACCCAGTGCCATGGCGTGAACACCGTGAGCAGAGCTGCAGGCACCACCATCAGCGGCACCATCTGCCTGATCTTGGGAATGACGCGATGCTTGAGCACGTTCTTCGCCCTGCCCCGGCCATAACCGAGATACTGACGATAGAGGGCGGACAACGAATTGCGCGGATAGTAGTTCATGCGCGTGCGGCCGCTCATCCAGATGCGGTAGCCGGCCTCCCGCAGGCGGTGATCCAGTTCGGCGTCCTCGTTGTGGCTGAAACTCTCGTCGTAGCCACCGAGCCTGCGGAACACGCTCACCCGCATCAGCGCGTGATGGCCATGATCGACCCACGCGCCGCTGGAGCTGTGCCTGTGTTTCGAACCTCCGGTGCCGAGCCTCGAATTCTGCGCGGCGGCCACCGCCTGCTGCACCAGACCCGCGCCCTTGGTCAGCATCGACACGACAACCGAGTCAGCACCGGTTTCTCGCGCCTCCTCCAACAGCCGGTCGCAGAAATCGTCGGGATAGCCGCCATGCGCGTCGATGCGGATCAGATAGTGCACGCCGTTGCCGAAGCGCTCGACCGCGAGGTTGATCGCGGCACTTTGGATACGCTTCGGATTGTCGATCAGCACGACATTGGCGTCGTCCGCCGCAGCCTTGGCAGCAATCGCGCGGGTGGCGTCGCTGCTGCCGCCGTCGGCAACGATGATCCGCGCGGAAAGCCGCCTCGCAGCTGGCCGAAGCTTGGCGAGCAAGGCACCAATGTGGCGCTCTTCGTTGAGGCACGGAATGATAATGATGCAGGAAGGGTTTTCAGGCATTGCTYTGCTTGTTTGTATGATGTCAGGCGGCGATGGTGCCGATTTCGGCGCGGCCAGCGATGCGCTGGAGCTTTGCCACCAGCGCGCGACAATCGGAGCTATCGCAGCTCCAGGTCCCTTGATCGCGGGCGAGTACGCCCCGATGCAGGGCCTCGTAGCGCTCGGCCGTCATTGGCGAGAGCGTGTCCATCATTGCTCTCACCGACGGCTCGGATAGTACCAGCCCGACCCGCTCCCGTTGCAGGAACCCGGCGGTTTCGGTGTCGGCCATGGCGATCGGCACGGCGCCGAAGCGGCAGCCTTCATAGAGCCGGTTGGGCAGCAGCCACTTCGAGTTCTGGCCTTCCTCGAAGAAGTCGATCGCCCAGGAAAAATGGACCTCCCGGTAGATGTCGGCCATGTCCTCGGGGTTTCGATAGGCACCCTTGAAGCTCAAATAGGGCTCTGATTCGACAAAACCATGGAAATCCGGGAACTCGGAAAGTGCCGGCCGACCGCGCATGACGACCTCGAACTGCCCCTTCATCCTGCGGGTGAAGTCGGCCAGCAGTTCGAGCGACTTGCGGCAGCGCAGTGCGCCGAACCAGCCAATGCGCCAAGGCGGCCCATCGGGCGCCTTCGGAACCAATGGCAGGCCGCGCGTCAATTCGAGCAGCTTGTTTTCCACCAGCTCAATTGGCGCGTCGATCTGGCCGTATCTGTCGAAATAGTGCCTGACGAAAGCCGGCGAGCTTGTCAGCAACAGCTTGACGTTGCGCCCAAGCAGCCGTTCAGCCCCGCGCATGCCTTTGCCCAGAAGGTCCTCGCGCAGCACCAGCCGATGGATATCGAGGCACTCATAGACAATCGGCACCGAACCGGCGAACGTGCTTCGCGCACGCTGCGCCAGCGCCAGCATTTCGAGGTTGCGGGCGATGATCAGATCTGGAGCCGGCATGGCGCCCAGCGAGCCCGACATGCCCGCCGAAGCCTTCGCCACCGCCGCGATTCGCTGCGCAAACCGACCGTCTCGTGTGTACCCGAGGTCGATTGGCTCAAGGCCCTCAATGTCTTTTACCGGCTCATCAGTTCGCCGGAATCCGGCCAACGCAAGACGCGCACCACCGGCCTTGAGCATGATGACCCGCCGGCGAACTGCTGGATCGGATACGTCATGCACAAGGTACAGCACATGCAGCATGAGATTACTCTCGCTGTTTTGGCCCACCGCTCCGCGATGCTAGGGAAGCATTTGCTGCGCCGCAACAATTACTGGCCAATTCGGCCTCAACTTTTGTTGCGTCGCAAAATAGCCCGTTTGATCTGTATTGATGCGCGTGGGCGGGCCTATGCGCACGGAGACGCGGTTCCATGAAGAATGTCATTGTCGAAAACACCGTCTGCCTGAACACCGGCGACGCTGCGATCCTCCTGGCGATCCGGCATATCCTGAAATCGGCCTATGCCGGCGATATCCAGTTTCAGGTGTTCGACAGCCAGCCCGAGGTCGCGTCGCGGCTCTATCCCAGGCAGGCCTATCCAGACATCGAGATCCGCAAGCTTTTGGCCGAGTCGATCTTCAAATACCCCTATGACGACAACCGGCTGAAGAACCTCGCCAAGCCGATCTATAACAGGCTCGCGCTGAGCGCACTGCGCCACTACGGCAAGAGCACAGCACTGGACGAGACGATGTTCGGTACTGAGGACCGCCGCAGCCTCGACATGTACCGGCAGGCCGATCTCGTCATCACGACCGGCGGCACCTACCTCGTTGAAAACTACAATCTCGAGCGCCGCCTCAACCAGTTCCGCATCGATGCCATCTTCGGCAAGGACCCGGTCTTTTTCACCCAGTCGCTCGGACCGTTCGACAAGGACTACAATCGCCGCGAGTTGAAGCCGGTCTTCGACCGCAGCACGCTGATCCTGCTGCGCGACGAACGTTCGCGCGGCCATCTCGCCGGCCTCGTCGACAATCCCGGCAAGTGCCATGTCGTGGCCGATTCGGTGTTCGCACTTGCCGACAAGGCGCGAATCGAAGGGCTCCTGTCCGCCGGTCAACCGCCCCAGCCTACTGGCCGCGTCGGCATCTCGGTGCGGCACTGGAACTATGTCAGCGAGGGCGCCGACGGCATGCGTCGCTACATGGATTCGATCCGCGACATCGCGACCTCGCTCGTGCGCGACCACGGCAAGCAGGTGACGTTCGTGTCGACCTGCCAGGGCGTGCCGGAATATGCCCATGACGATTCCAAGACCGCGCGGGCCATCGTTGCCGAACTGGCGCCTGACATAGCCGCACAAGTCAGCGTCGATGCTGATTTCCACACGCCCGAACAACTGATGGAATTGGTCAAGGGCTTCGATTTCGTTGTCGCTACGCGCATGCACATGATGATCATGTCGCTGTGTGTCGGCACGCCGGTGCTGCCCATCGCCTATGAGTTCAAGACCAGGGAGCTTGCCAAGCGGGTCGGGCTCGCCGACCTCCTGCTCGACATCGACACAATGACGCCGGAGGAGGCCAACCGGAAGCTGGCGAGTTTCGCGGGCAATCTCGACCGCCTGAGAGAAACGACCCTTGCCGCAGTGCTCGAAGAACACGCCTCGGCGATGTCAGCGGCCGAACTGATCAGACCGCTGCTCCAAGACGCTTCAGCGAACGTTGCGGGCGATGGTCTTCCAGGCTTCGACAAGGGCAAGGCGCGACTGCGGCACAGCGACCATGAAGGCGAGCGCAACCGCGTAGCTTAGTGCTGCTGCGGTCACCGCGGCAACGAGATTGGACTGTTCGGTCAGCGATGCAGGGAGGTAGCCGTAGCCCAGCCAGGCGACGGCTGCAGCAACGACCAGCAGCCCCTGAACCATTATGAAGTCGAGCGCCGAGACAGGCCCGGTCCGCCCCAGCATCACCGCGAGCACCGGCAGCCGCAGCACATAGCCGCTGACGGCATAGGCTGCGGCGACGCCGACAGCGCCCCATTTCAGCCCGACGACGAAAGACAACACCGTCGTCAGTGCCGAATAGACACCCCAGCGGAACATCGTTCCTGTCTTGCCCTGGCAGATGAAGATCCAGCCTGTCGTGCTCGACACCGGCTGCATCAGCCCGGCAATGCCGAGCCAGGCGAAAATCGGCGCCACCGCCAGCCAGCGCTCGCCAAACAGGATCGTAACGACTGGCTCGGCAGCGATGGTCAATGCCGCGATGCCGGGTACAGTGATGAAGGCAAGCAGCCAGTTGGTCCGAAGATAAAGCTCGCGGAAGCGCGGCTTGTCGTCCTGGATGCGGCTGAGCAGCGGCACCATCAGGCGCGACAGCGGCTGGTTGATGTTCTGCAGCGGAAACAACAGCAGCTTGTAGGCGCGATCGTAGTAGCCGAGCTCAATCGGCCCCGAAAACTTGCCGATCAGAATGTTGTCGAGGTTGCGCGAGAAGAAATTGACGAGGTTGAAGCCGGTAAGATTGGCGCCGAAGGACAGGATCTCGCGCTCGACCCTGAGGCTCGGTTTATCAGGTTTCCAGCGCGTGGCGAGCCATGCGCCCAGCAGCGTCACGATCGCGCCAGCGGCCGGCCCGATCACCAGCGCCCAATAGCCGAGACCGGCATAGGCAGCGGCGATCGCCGCAACCAGACCGGCCAACGCTGTCACCACGTCGTTGATCGCGAGTTGACCGAATTGCAGATTGCGGTTCATCAGCGCCAGCGGCAGCGCGGCAAGGCTTCCCAACAACAGCGGCGTTGCTGCGGCAAGGGTGATCCCGGTCATGCGGGCATCACCGTAAAAGGCTGAAACAGCAGGCGAAAGTGCTGCAATCACGATGGTGCAGATCAGGCCGGCAAGTGTGCTAATCCAGAACACCTGGTTGAGTTGCGACTGGTCGATCTCCTGCCGCTGGATCACCGCCTGCTGGAGGCCAAGATTCTGGAACAGCCCGACAAAGGCGATGATCGGCCCGACCGAGGCGACAAGGCCAAAGTCCTCAGGTGCCAGCATCCGTGCCAGGACCACCACCGACACAAACTGGATGGCAATCTTGATCGCCTGCGCTGCAGCGGTCAGCGCCCCGCCCCTGAGCGCGATGCGTCCCAATTGCTGGGCTTGAGCCGTCATGCGGCTGCCCTTGTCGCGGCAAGGCGGAACAGCGTGTCGGCGAAAGCGTCGTTGAGCCTGGTCGAATCGAAATCGTCCTCGACCTTGCGCCGCGCGGCGATGGCGAGCGCCTCGCAGGGGCCGGGGTTTTCGGCGATCCAGATCAGTTTTTGTGCCAGCGCCGCCGCATCCCTCTCGGGTGCGAGGAGACCGGTTCTGCCGTCCTCGATCAGTTCGGGAATTCCCGAATGATATGTGCTGACCACCGTCAGCCCGGCCGCCATCGCCTCCATCAACGCGACAGGAATGCCCTCAAGGTCGCCGTCGCTGGCCTTGACGCTGGGCAGTACGAAGACATCCGCCTGGCTCAAGCGCTGCTTGACCTCGCTATGCGCGCGCGGCCCAAGGAAGGCGACACGTTCGGATATGCCCAGCCTTGCAGCGAATTGTTTCATCTCATCGAGCAGTTCGCCGCCACCGATGATGGTGTAGGACCAGTCGATGTCAGGCCGCACGGCCTGCACTTCGGCGAGTGCACGCAAGGCAAACTCAATGCCCTTCTTCTCGGTCAGCCGGCAGACCGAGATCAGCGCCAGCGCGGTGTTGCCCTGCCGGCCGGCGTGAAAGTCGATCTCGTCAGTGTTGACGCCCATATGGTGTACGGCAACGGTGCCGGGGGCGGCACCTGCCCCTATCAACGCGTCGCGGAAGAAGCCGTTGACCGGCAGTTGCAAGGCGCCTTGTTGGAAGACAACTTCGTAACGCGACAACGTGCCGTCATGCATTGGCGCGCCGACATCATGGCCGTGGAAGATGGTCACCAAAGGTGCCGTGATTTGCCGCTGCTTCATCGCTCTTGCGACGCGCAGGCCATTGTTGCCGAAATGGGCAACGATGACGTCGTATTTCTCGAGCTTGCCGGCAAAGGCGATGTCGAGCGCAGTCGACGACTTGTCCCAGAGCCGGCCTGCCCATTTGCGAAGCGATGGGCGCAGTGCACCGAGCGCGCCCCACCATTGTTCGACACCGCCGGGTAGGTTGCGCCAGCGCGGATCGTCAATGTTGTGTTCCTTGCCAAAAGTCGTCTGATTACAGACGACCCCGACCTCGATGCCGCGCTCGAGGCATCCCGCGATCTGGTCGAGAACGAAGGTCTCGGAAAGCGAGGGGAACTTGTCGACGACAAAACAGACTTTCATCGATCCGCGCTCCAACTCAGGCCGCCTGATGGAGGCTGCCTGTCGCCGCTCGTTCGAGCACCCCCATGAAGGTGGCGAACTGGGCATCAGGATCGAGCTGGGGACGGTGCGAAAATTCGCGCGCGGCCTCCGACAAGCGCTCATATTCGGCCCGGTCATCCCACAGGCAGCGTACCGCGCCAACCCAGACATCGAGCGGTGCATCGTAGTCGAGGACGACGCCACCCTTGCCGATCGCTTCAGGCAGTCCGCCACGGCGAGAGCCGACGACGGGGATACCGCTACAATGGGCCTCTGAAGCGACGCGGCCCCAGGCTTCCTCCCATTTGCTTGGCGCGAGCAGGATCTTGGTCCGGCCATAGACCGTCTTCATGTCGTTGGTTCGGCTTTCGAGCCTGACGTTGCCTAGCGGTGCGATGATTTCTTCGACGCGCGCGCGGTGATCGTCTGCAAGCTTCCAGCTTTCGACAAACAGGAAGGGAATGTCGGGACAGCGCCCGGCGATACGAACGGCGAGCTCGAAGCCCTTTTCCTCGTAGGGGTTTATCAGCGTGACGAATTCGCCTGTCGTGGGCGTGTTGTAGTGCGCCGGATTGATCGTTGGTGGGATGACCGTCGAATCAATGCCGAACCGTTGCCCGTAGGTGCGCGCGGTGAACTCCGAATTGGCGATGTACTGCGCCGACCGCAGTTCGCTGAGATCACCGCCCAGTTCGTGGAACTCGACGTTCCTGAGATAGACGACGAGGGGGATACCCTGGGCTTCAAGCGCCTTGCCGATCGGAACCGACTTGTGACACTGAACCACCGCGACATCGGGTTTCAGCTTTTGCACGGCGAAGTCAGCGGCCTCCCACGGGAACCAGGCACGAACCACGGGATAGCCGGGAAACGTGTCGATGACGGCACGCTGCCCGAGCAGCTTCATCTTGGCCCTGGCCTTGAAGCCGAACATGCCGTCGCCAAACAGGGCGGCAAGCACCGAGGCCTCGTGGCCATGCGCGCGCAGCTGTTCGACCAGATGATGCGTGCTCGACTGCACGCCACCGCTGAATTCGGGCGTATAGCCGTTGCCTCCGGCAAAAAGAACCCTCATGCGGCCAGCTCCTTTGCCACTCGCCCATCCCTCTCGCCAGCCTTGCGCCCGATGGAGATGTAGTCGATGCCGTGGCGGACGAGCACGCGCGGGTCGTAGAGATTGCGGCCGTCGAAGATCACGGGCGTCGAAAGCGCCTGCTTGATCACTTCGAAGGACGGCGCGCGGAAATTCTTCCACTCGGTGGCGATCAGCAGCGCATCGGCGCCACGCAGCGCCGCCTCCTTGGTGCCGCAGAGCAAAAGGTCGTCGCGCTGGCCGTAGATGGTCTGCGCCTCCTGCATCGCCTCGGGATCATAAGCCTGGACCTTGGCCCCGGCCGCCCACAGCGCCTCCATCAGTACGCGGCTCGGCGCCTCGCGCATGTCGTCGGTGTTGGGCTTGAAGGCGAGCCCCCACAAGGCAAAGGTTTTTCCCGCGAGATCGCCGTTGAAATAGGCCGCGAGCTTGTCGAACAGTACGGCTTTTTGCGTGTTGTTGCGCTCTTCGACCGACTTCAACAGCGTCGCMTCGAAGCCGATGGTGTCGGCGGTGCGGATCAGCGCRCGCACGTCCTTGGGAAAACACGAGCCGCCATAACCCAGGCCGGGATAGATGAAGTGRTAGCCGATGCGCGGGTCCGAGCCGATGCCCTTGCGCACCTCCTCGATGTCGGCGCCGAGCAGTTCGGCGAGGTTGGCCATCTCGTTCATGAAGCTGATCTTGGTCGCCAGCATGCAGTTGGCGGCGTATTTGGTGAACTCGGCCGAGCGCACATCCATCACGATCATCTTTTCGTGGTTGCGGTTGAACGGCGCGTAGAGCTCGCGCATCACCATTTCGGAGTTCTCGTCGCCGGTGCCGATGATGATGCGGTCAGGCTTCATGCAGTCGGCGACCGCCGAGCCTTCCTTCAAAAACTCCGGGTTGGAGACCACATCGAAGGTGAGATCCGCGCGGCCGCGTTGCTTGAGCACCTCGGCGATCTTTGCCCGGACCTTGTCGGCGGTGCCGACCGGCACTGTCGACTTGGTCACGACGATCTTGGGGCCGGCCATCTCGCGGCCGATCGCTTCGGCGACCGACAGCACATATTTGAGATCGGCCGAGCCGTCCTCGCCCTGCGGCGTGCCGACGGCGATCATCTGGATCTCGCCATGCCTGACGGCGAGTGCCGCGTCGGTGGTGAAGACGATGCGGCCCGCCGCGTGGTTGTCGCGCACCAAAGCTTCGAGACCCGGCTCGAAGATCGGGATGAAACCCTGGTTCAGCCGCTCGACCTTGGC